>JAJUJY010000102.1 GCA_029265085.1 Chloroflexota bacterium | reverse complement strand
GGACCTAATCATGTTTTTATTGAAGCTCTTAATGTGCCAATCGCTACTGCAGGTATTGGATACCCGGGTACGCAAGCACATGCTCCGAACGAGAATGTTCGATTGGATTTGTACTTGAAGGGCGCCAGGCATATTGCCAGGATTCTTCAGAATTTTTCAAATTAGTTGATCGATTAGAAAAGTTCCCAAAGATTTCTTTTGTCTTTGGGAACTTTTTTCTTTAAAATTTTTGCCTTTCTTTTTCTTGTTTCCGTTTTTCGGACACCTTTGATTTCCCTGCCTGGTAAATTTTTCGCCAGGCAAGTTCTATTTGATTTACTTCCGCCTGGCTTTCTGGAATTTCACCATAGCGGATATTTTGATAAGCTAACGTGATTTGCTTGCATTCATCAGGATAATCTGGAAAAAGCTCTTGGAGGTCTGGTAAAAATTCTTGCGGAGTGATTGCATCCTGCCTGGGATGGGCTAATTTTTTACATAATTCCATTAAGTCCGCATAAATTCTGCGGATGCGAGCTTCTGCAAAAGAGCGGTGTCGGCTTTTTTGCTGTTGGTTGCCTTTAAGTTCTTTATCGGGAGATTGTCTGCTTCTGGTAAATAGATTGGTTACATTTTCTTCCTCAAGCAGCTTGCGAATCCTGCTGTTTTCAGATTTCAAATCCAGAAAGATGAAGAAAATGATGATGAGTAAAAATAGAAAGATTCCAAATGGTATTAAATAATCATATATGGATAACCGGTGTATTTTTCCCCAATTTTTCATTAATCTTTCTTGCGGCAGAATGCTGTTAAAGGCATTCATATTGGAAAGGAGTTGATTCATTATGTCATTTATCTCACCGGTAGATTGAGCGAACAACAGAATTACCGGAAATGCGATAACGATCATGATCATCCCTATCGGCACGATCATCAGCAAGAGGGCGGCAAAAATTAACCATTGGATTGGCTGCCGCAGAATCCCACCCAAAACAACAGCGATAATTGATAAAACAAGGCTGCCGGCAATCAGGGTTAACCACCAGCGGTCAGGCTGGCTGGGTAGTTTGCCGCCTCGCAATACGGCTATGTCAGCGATGCGTGTAAAACCCATTGCAATGAGACCCAAGAACAGGAAGATAACTGCAGGGAGGATAGAGTTTATCGTAAGCTGGTTGTTAAAAAGTAGTGAAAAAAGCAGCATCATAACGATGCCGATTCTTAGATCGAAATATACTTCATGTAGATCGCCTTTTGAATTGCCTAGCCGAACTCCGCGCCAGATGATTAAAACCAGAAAAATCAAATGCCAAAAAATTCCCAAATCGGGTGTTTTTAAAAGAAAACTGTTGTAAATATTTTTTAATGCTCCCCATAAACCAACCGGCGATTGCGGCCAGACCAACCAATTTAGGCTCACAATAGTTGTCATTAAGATCCAACCAAGAAAAACCGTTGGAGGAATCCAAAATCTCAAGTCTTTGCGGAGATTGAGCAATCGGACTAATAAACTGGATCCCCACAAAATTAAGAATAGAGTCGCTGTTGTTTTGATCCATCCGGCACGATATTGTAGAAAACTCAAGTACCATGAAGTGACCCAGGTAAGCTCCATCAGAATACGAGCGACGTGTCCACTTTCAAACCAGGCAGTTTGTTTTGAAAAAAAAGATGAAAAAGACAGGTTATTTTTCATGATTTACCAACCCCTGTAAATTGGGAAATTGGTAGATGAATCGTCTGAACTCCTGGAACCGTTAATGGTGGTTCGGAAGCGGTTGAAATAAATGTAATATGAGGGCGGTATTTTTTTAATAAAAGTAAGGATTCTAACAGTGAAGGAGTCACAATCGAGGAAACGATTACCAGGGTTGCACCTATTGGGGTTTGCGGCACTGCTTTCAATAAATAATTTTCAAAGGGAATGGTGGTAAAAGGAGTTACTCCCGCCAGGGATTGTAATAAAACGGCCAGGTGGTCCTGTGTCCGACCCGGATTGATCCGGAAGGGTTGGTCAGAATGTGCCAGAACGCCATTTGAGACTAATCCAACGGCATATCCGTCTTGAATTCCCTGGTAACAAAGCGTAGCTCCTATCTTCACCAGGTATTCCAAGGCTTCCGGTGATGTGCCCAACCAAGAATATTCCATGGTGGCAACATTTAAGCAGACCACCATGATTTTGGATGATACAGGCTGAAAGACTTTTACTTGTAAATCATTCGTTCTGGCTGTTGCATTCCAGTGAATGCGGCGAAAATCATCTTCAGGGTGATAACCACGCACACCAATTGTGATGTTGGGGTCCTCAAACAACCTGCGGCGGGCACTGCGATCACCAAATGGATTTTCGGCGGGGAGAAGGAGGTGGGAAAACGGGATGAGTTCTGGAAATACGACTAAATCATCAAATTGCTCGATTTCTTTGGAGGTCTCGAACATACCGAAAACGTCCCCAGATTCCATCCTGACAGGCCCAATTCGATATACTCCTCGTTCTTGAAATTTGACCTGATAATCGCGAGTGACTCTTTGAAACCAACGCATACTTAATGATGAAACCAGTAGAGTTTCATCACGAATGTGCGATGGAGCTAAATTATCTTTTTCTTCTGGGGCAACATGAACAGGCCAATGGTCCAGTGTGCGCAGCCAGGACAGTGGTAACCATTTTTGGTTATCAATATGAATTTTTACCTGGGTGATTTCCCCTGGAAAACCTCGTTTGTATTTCCACTGCCGCCAATAGTGAATATTTTTTAAGGCGTTTTGTCTCCAAAAATGAGTAATCAAAACGATCAGGCTGACGGCAATAGTAAAAAACACCAGCCACGGTAAACCGATGATAGCCCCAATGGCAGCGACCAATATAAGGAAGGGAAACCAACGGTCTAAAGTCATCATTGGAGGGCTCGCACTCCCTGATATTATTCTTCGACAGGAACAGGAACTGCCGCAACGATATCTGCGATCAGTTCATTGGCAGACCTGCCGCGGAGTTGTGCCTGGGGGGCGATCATTAAACGGTGGGCAAACACGTACGGTGCCATCGCTTTAATATCATCCGGAAGCACAAAATCTCTTCCGTGAATGGCCGCCCATGCCTGTGCAGATTGGTACAGTGCAAGGGATGCTCGAGGTGATGCCCCTAATTGAATTTCATGATTGTTGCGGGTAGCCCGTGCAACGCGAACAGCATAATCACGGACACTTGCTTCCACTTTTATTTGTTTGCGCACTTCCTGAAGCTGTTTAATTTCATCGGAGGAGGTGACTTGAGTCAGGTCAGGCAGCGGGTCTGATGCGCGAAATCGCTCCAGGATATCATTTTCTTCCTGTTGAGTAGGATAACCGATGTTCACCTTGAGCAAGAAACGGTCAATTTGAGCTTCTGGCAGCGGGAATGTTCCCTCCAATTCCACTGGGTTTTGGGTTGCCAATACCAGGAAGGGACGGGGAAGCAGTCGAGTTACACCATCGCCAGTTATCTGTCTTTCTTGCATTGCTTCTAATAAAGCAGATTGGGTACGCGGGGTAGCCCGGTTGATTTCATCGGCAAGAACAACTTGCGTCATAATGGGGCCGGGACGAAATTCAAATTCTTGTTTCTTTTGGTTAAACCAGGATAGGCCGGTCACATCGGAAGGAAGCAAATCCGGTGTAAATTGAATGCGCCGAAATGAACAGCCAAGTGAAGCCGACAATGCCCGAGCTAATGTGGTTTTTCCCGTACCAGGGACATCTTCCAGGAGAACATGTCCTTCGCATAAAACAGCCACAACCAGAAGTTTAATTACATCATCTTTTCCAACGATGACTTTTTGAACATTTTGGATGATTTTTTGGGTGGTTTGCTCGATCAAGACAGGCTCCTTGAAAAAATTAATTTAAAACAATTTCAATGAGATCTCCAATTTGGGCATCTAAAGCGATGGCGGCATTGCCATTAACCGAACAAATGCTTAACCGGTCAGAACTGTCAAACATGGCAATGATCTGCCCTGAAACCGCATCACCAAAGGTGGTTGAAATTTGCGAGATATGTTCAAAGCCAAAGCGAATCTCACGGACTTGCTGACCCTGGATGAAATCTGGAGTTAAGCTGGTGATCAGGTTTCCAAAGGCATCGATCATGATTACGGGGGCTGTCCAACCATGTCGAGTTTGTTGGGGTTTTGGAATTTGTAACGTAACTGGATCATTAATTGGAGTCCCTAATTGGGATAATTCCACCCCTGAGGTAATGTGGGCGGCAACCGGAGCAAAAATATCACGCCCGTGAAATGACCGGCTGGGGTTGGGAAGCCAGTAATCCGGGTTCGTTAATTCAACAACCACAATCTGTTGACCCTTTGCGCGGGCATTCTCAAGCGGAATTGTGAGCAAACCATTATCTGGGGCTACAAAGTAATGGCTGCCAAGTTGGGCTGCAATTGGCCGCCGTTTCGTTCCCACCCCAGGATCTACCACTGCTATATGAACTGAACCCGCTGGAAAGTAGTTATAGGATTGCCCAAGAACAAGAGCTCCCTGTAAGATGTTTTGGGGAGGAATCAGGTGGGTAAGGTCTGCTATATTTACCGAGGGATTAATAGACCAGATTACCCCTTTCATAACCCCGGTAAAACCATCAAGTTGTCCAAAATCCGTTAAGAGAGAGATTGTTTTTTGCATGTCACCTCTATACATTGTATCCTTTTTGTTCACAGCCAAACTACCTTAAATTACAGGTGAAACCTGGCCAAATGGGTGGGTTAATGGAAAAAAACCAGTCCGGATTATATCATCCTGACTGGTTCGTTATGGAAAGTCAATTATGGAAAAGTTACCCCATAAAGGACCGGGCGTGGTTACTTTGCTTTGGTATTGGCAAGGTCAACCAGATGTTTTTTGCCGTTACTTTTTTCGGCAACTTTGAGAATCTGTTCGATACGGCGCTGTAAATACGGAGAGAAAAATCCGAAATAACGTTCCTGTAATTCGGGTTTTCGCCAATCATTGCCTGTGATGGTGCCGCGACAATTTGATGCACCACACTGGCACTCGAACACATCGTAATCGCTTGAATCGCTCATGGCGTAGTCAAAGCAAACCTCTTCGTCCGATTGAATTTCACGCATTGCTACCAAAGAAATTGGAGAATTCAAACCAGCGTTGGGGTTGCAAGAATGGTTGAAATAATCCCCAGGTTCTCCATGGGTGAGTGGAAGCAAATACAGTTCTTCTTCAATCTGAATCCCATGAGTTTGGCGCTCGATGGGGAAGTGCGCCAGGTTTTCCTCGGTAACGACCTGTCCACCCCACATAGCCAATAATTCACCTGCTTTAATTGGCTCGCAAGCATATAACCCAAAGCCACCCTTTTCAGGGCAAGGGCGCAGCTCTAATTTGGGGGAGCAATAGGAAAAAGGATAAGTCTCCATTTCTCTCCTAAATTAAATATTAAAATTTCAGTTATTACCACGCCGGAAAAGTGCCCGGTCTTGGTTTGAATTGCCATGGTTATTCACCATGAGCCTGTCCAAACAGGGCAGAAAAACTTCTGCCCTCTGAATACACGCCATAACGACGGCCCTTTGCCTGGACGCGCCAGGTGAATGCTGGTTTGTCGAGGATGTTGCAGTGTTTAGGCAAAAAAATTGGCACCAGAAAGCGTGTTACAAGGTCGCTCACGGCACCAAGAGTTTCCCCCGCCAAGGACAAAAGTCTTTTGGGGGGGCAATTCGCTACAGCATTTTAAGGTGCGTAACGGACAGACGCATGCCTTGCCAGGGCAACTACGGATGAGGCATACAAGTCATCTTAGGCTTGATAGCCAACAGCCGGGCATATTTATCATATTATAACTGCATTAGGGTAGATTGCAAGGTGATTGACATAAAAATGATATGAATTCGGATATTGATACTTGATTGCAATACAATTCCTGCCCTGAGAGATATAAGAGAACTATCCAACTGGCTAAATAAAAGCTAGAGATGTGTTGGGGAGGATTTCAAATAGATTTACTTATTATAGGTTAAAGGAAATTTGGAATACCTATGTTAGATTTGCAGCCTAACCCGAACTATCTAGACTTTGAATATAGATTTCATGGTCGAACTCCAAGACAAACTGATCACCTTAAATTTGCGATCAGTTTGTTTGATAAGGGATTCATAAAAGGATCATTGCGCAGATGGTTAGCAAAATTGGCCGGAAAATCATTGGACTTAATGGATATCCAACAAGTTCTTGGCGCATGTTCTACTCAGAATTGTTTTGATAGAGGAGGTATAACCGTAAAGATTGACGACATTGTTGGTAGTTACGGAAGATGTAGTGATTTTGACCGCTCTTTTTACCCTTTGCGCGAAAACATGCGCCAGCGCTGGGTGAATATTGCTGTTCTCTTTTTATCAGGTATTTTTGTGCCGGCTGTATCATTAATGGAAATCCGGGGAGCATATTATATTATTGACGGACATCATAGGATTTCTACGGCAAAAATGTTAGGTTATCGATTTATCGATGCAGAAGTGAAAGTTTGGAATTTTGGCGAGCGGGTCATTCCTTTGGATCAATCCGCAATACAGATCCAATCAAAACAAGAGGTGCCGGTAATTTAATGGTGTTATATACTTATTCTTAAGGAGAAAATGGTGCTAAAAGGAAAGTATTCTGGAAATTTAAAATTAAAAATTATCGGTTGGTCATTTATTCCAACCGTGATTATCTTATTGGCAGTTGCCTGGTTTACGTTTTATTCTTATCAAAATGTAACCGAAGAATTATCTGTATCCAAAGAAAAAGAGTATGTACAGATTCAATCTTCACAGGCAATGAGTGCGCTTATTTACCAGATCAACCCGCCATTAATTTCAATCCTATTTAATGTAGAAACAGAAGGCGATGATACGCTCAACGAGCGGATCAATCGAATCTTATCAGCGAATATTGATTTGTCATTATTTGATTCAGGGATTGCGTTTTTAGATACCGATGGGATTGTTGTACGAACAACGAGTGAATATCCCAAAATTATTGGTTTGGATTGGTCACAAGATCCATTATTTGATTATGTCCAACAAAATCCTGGACGGGCTGCAATCTCTGATATTCTCTCAACCGAATTATTCCCAGAACCCGTTGTTGGCATCGCGGTTGGAATTCATACAACTCAAGGTGATTTCATGGGGGCAATGGTTGGATTAATGAAAATTACATCCGATCAAGATTCTTCTATGAATCAAATATTTAATGCGGTCGGAATTGAAGAGGATTATTTTATCGTTGATAATCATCAGCGGATAATTTATTCTACCCACCCCGAAGAAATCAGCCAGTCTTATACCAAATCAAGCCCGTGGTTATATACTCTGGAGCCTAATGGATGGGTGCGTGACCGCCAGACCAACGAAATTATCAGTTTTTCCGGAATGGCCGCCAGTGGAGGATATTGGAGGTTTGTAAAACAGCAACAATGGGAAGACTTAATGGCACCCAGCCTGGGGTATCGGCGGTTATTATTGTTATTAATTGGGCTGGGGGTATTGGTGCCGGTGATTGTAGTTCTAGTAGGTCTGCAACGAGTTACCAATCCAATTCAGGAACTCATTACTGCATCTGAAGCGGTTGCAAATGGCGATTTCAGTAAAAAAATCCAGGTTAATACGAACGATGAATTAGAAGAGCTGGCCGAGCAATTTAACCGAATGTCTGCAAAATTGCAAGAATCATATGCTACATTGGAAAATCGTGTAGAAGACCGTACCAAAGAACTCCTTACATTAAATGCAATTTCAGAAGTTGTCAGCCAATCTTTAGATTTATCAGAAATTCTTGATAATGCATTGGGAAAAACCTTAGAAAAAACTGCGCTGGAGGTAGGTGCAGCCTTTCGTATTGATGTTGGACGAAAGACCAGCAGTTTAATGACCTACCGTGGCTTGCGAAAGGATTTTGTTGACCAAATTACGTATTTCCCATTGGTGAGTAATACCGTATTGGATCCGGACCAAACCTCAAAAATTGTTTTAATCGATGTGGTCAATATTCCGGATAATGATTTCAAAAAAGGATTGGATATTGAGGGAATTACCCAGATAGCGATCATACCTCTTGTTTCAAAAAATAAGACTTTGGGCTTCTTTTTCTTGGGTAGTTTTACAACAAAGAATTGGAGTGATGAAGAAGTGGCTCTCTTAAGGGCGATTGGGCAGCAAGTTGGTGTGGCTATGGAAAATGCAAGACTTTATGAAAGAGCCGAAGAGGCAGCGGTTGTTGCTGAAAGAACCCGCCTTGCCCGCGAGTTGCACGATGCAGTCACCCAGACATTATTTTCGGCCAGTTTGGTTGCGGAAGTATTGCCTGAGTTGTGGAAAATCAACCCTGGAGAGGCAGCTAAAAGGACGGTGGAGCTCCGAGGATTGACAAGAGGTGCGTTGGCTGAAATGCGGACGCTGCTTCTTGAATTGCGGCCTGCTTCATTGCGCGAACTCAATTTAGGAAATTTATTGAAACAATTAACGGAGGCGGTTTCTGGTAAATCTCGAACCTCTGTTGATCTGGTAGTGCAAGGGAATTTTGCGATCGATGAAGATGTAAAACTAGCCTTTTACCGGATTGCTCAAGAAGGATTAAATAATGTCATAAAACATTCGCGCGCAAAAAAAGTGACGCTTTACCTATTCCAAGAGCCTGATACAATTGACTTAATCCTTGAAGATGATGGAATTGGCTTTACCCCGAATTTGATCTCATCGGATCATTTTGGGCTAAAAATTATGCAGGAACGGGCAGAAGGGATTGGTGCGAATTTCTCGGTTCTGTCAGAGCCAGGGCATGGAACAACTATCAAGGTTCATTGGGAAAAATGATCGCCAAACTTTAAACCATTGTTCAATTCTTGCTAGCATTGACGGTGAGGTTCTTTAAATGAGTGAAAAACAAAAGATTCGAATTATGGTGGTTGATGACCACGCCGTAGTACGCAGCGGGTTAAGCACTTTCTTGATGATTTATCCTGATCTGGAATTGGTGGGCGAAGCGGAAAATGGTGAATCAGCTGTACAAGTTTGCGAACAGGCAAAACCTGATGTTATTTTGATGGATTTGATGATGCCGGTCATGGACGGAGTGGCTGCCACCCGCTTAATTCGACAAAAATTTCCTCGAACCCAAGTGATTGCTCTAACAAGTTTTAATGAAGAAGGACTTGTGCAAGGAGCGCTTCAGGCTGGGGCAATTGGATATTTGATGAAGAATGTTTCAGGCGTTGAACTGGCAACTGCGATTCGATCTGCATATGCAGGCAGAATCACCCTGTCACAGGAAGCTACGCAGGTCTTAATTCATTCAAATACACAAGCGGTTGTGCCCGGTGAAGATTTAACAGAACGCGAACGAGAAGTTTTAAAATTGATGGTGGATGGATTAAATAATACAGAAATTGCTGCGAAGTTATTGGTCAGCCAATCCACGGTTAAATATCACATTTCTAATATCTTCTCGAAGTTAGGGGTGGAAAATCGTGTTGAAGCAGTTCGTTTAGCCATTCAAAGACGGTTGTTATAAAAAAGTTTGAACTTATAAGAGCGCGGTTTTCCGCGCTTTTTTTGTTTTCCTCTCCAAGTGGACAGGATAAAACTGGACCACAATCCAGGAATTAATAACCAGGTGGCGGATGATGTGGCAGAGGCATTAAGGTATTCTACGTGTAGCCAATATATTCATCCATGCTGAGGTGTTCATGAAAATTAAATCCTATGGAATGATATTGATCCGCTGGTTTGTTACAACAGTAATATGGTTTGGATTAAGTTCGATCGATTTTTGGGGATTTCAATTGAATCCAGATACGCTGGCAAATCCAGTAAGCTTTTTTCTTGTCGCAGGATTAATATCGGCAACGGTTGCGTTTTTAGTATACAAATCTCTGTGGAGTGGATGGAAACTTACATTAGCTATCTTTTTCCTGGTGTATGGTTTTGTAACTGCATTGGTAGCAGTAGAAGCTGTGTATTTGAGCAATATTTTAACCCCTGATCTAGCAGCAACTTTATTTGTTAATGGTGCCTTAAGCGCTGCGGTTTTTTCACCGGTGGTGGTGTTTATCTGGGGAAAAATGATAGCTCAGAAATACACTCCTGCTTCTCCTCGTTTACCAGTTCATTGGGCTGGCTTGATCTGGCGCTCATTCGCTGCTGGGATTGTTTGGGTTGTACTTTTTATATTTTGCGGATTACTGATATTTCAACCGATTGCAAGGGCAATTGATCCTCAGGCTTTGGATTTTTATGCGAACATGGAAACACCATCCTGGATTTTGATGTTTCAAATGGCCAGAGGGATCATCATGGCCTGGTTGGGACTGCCATTTATTGCTATGACAGGGGGGAATAGAAGACAAACAGGTTTGTTATTAGGAATGGCTTTTGCGGTGTTAATGGGGTCAAATTTGTTGATCCCCACCCAATTACCCTATGCAGTCCAATCAGCTCATTTTATAGAAGTTACAGCCGAAAATTTCTTTTTTGGTTTGTTTGTGGCGATTTTGTTTCTCAAACGGCCTGCTTAAGGAGTGCGGGGAAAATTTTTCTTTTTTTTACGCAACCCAAGATTATTTTTTGCGTAAATATATAAGAAAGGAAAATAAAATGGATAATCGACCAGGGTGTTTATCAGGTTTGCTAAAGCTGTTTTTGTTGGACCGGCTTTTCGATTGGCTTCAGTCTCGCTTTGGTTTTGGGCGAGGGTTTTCTTGCACAGGGTGTGGCTGTGGAATCTTGTTGTTGATCTTATCCATTATTCTTGTCTTATCCGTATTAACCGGTACAGATTGGTTTCGTTTAGGGTTTTAGAAGGTTGATTTGTTATTGGTGTTTTACTGAGGTGGCGAAGATTCGCCACCTCAATTTCTTTAATATGAAATTTTCACTATATGTTGATTGTATTTGTTAAAATACTCATATCGAAAAATGATGGGTTGATTATAGGATTTAAGTGTGTTATGAAGATTTCTGTAGGTCAAAGTTATCCTTTAGGGGCAACACCAATGCGGGGGGGTGTTAATTTTTGCGTTTTCTCAAAAAATTCTGAATGTGTTGAGCTGCTTCTCTATAACCAGGAGGATTACAACGATCCCCCCACAGTTATCCGTCTAGACCCAAAGGTTAATAAAACTTTCACGTATTGGCATTGTTTTGTGCCCGGCATTGAACCAGGACAGTTATACGCATATCGAGTTTATGGCGCTTACCAGCCTCAAAATGGATTGCGCTTTGACAGCAGTAAAGTATTGCTAGATCCATATGCCAAAGCGGTATTTTATTCCTCTCGATACCAGCGTTCAGCTGCTATTCATCCAGGTGATAATTCTTCACAAATGATGAAAAGCGTGGTGGTTGATCCACGTGAATACCATTGGGAAGATGATGAACCGTTACGGTTACCCTATAAAGATACGGTTATTTATGAAATGCATGTTGGGGGATTTACTTCTCACCCAAATTCTGGTTTACCGGAGTCGATCCGCGGAACTTTTCAAGGTGTGATTGAAAAAATTCCCTATTTAAAGAGCCTGGGGATTACAGCCGTTGAACTAATGCCGATTCAACAATTTGATGCCCAAGATGCTCCTTCTGGCCTAACCAATTATTGGGGATACAGCCCGATTGCTTTTTTTGCCCCACATCGTGGTTACAGCTCACGAAAAGATGCGATCGGTCCGGTTAATGAATTTCGGGACATGGTAAAAGCTTTACACAAAGCGGGTATAGAGGTTATTTTGGATGTGGTTTTTAATCACACCGCAGAAGGTGATCAAAACGGTCCAACGTTAAGCTTTAAAGGCCTAGAAAACCGAGTTTATTACATGTTGGACCAAAAAGACCGCTCCAAATACCTGAATTTTAGTGGATGCGGGAATACGATTAATGCCAGCAATGCAATCACAAGGCGTTTGATAATGGATTGTTTGCGCTATTGGGTGCAAGTGATGCATGTGGATGGGTTTCGATTTGATCTGGCTTCTGTGTTGGCGCGTGATGAGGATGGGAATCCAGCAAAGAACCCCCCGATCTTGTGGGAAATTGAGTCAGATCCTGTGTTGGCAGGAACGAAAATTATTGCGGAAGCCTGGGATGCTGCCGGTTTATACCAGGTTGGGTCATTTATTGGCCACCGGTGGGCGGAATGGAATGGACAATTTCGGGATGATGTGCGTAAATTTTTACGAGGTGATGAAGGGATGGTGAAGACCATCGCAAATCGAATTTTAGGAAGCCCCGATCAGTACCGGCAGCCTGATCGAGAACCAAATCGGAGTATTAATTTTTTTTCCTGCCATGATGGATTTACGCTCAATGACTTGATTTCGTATAACCATAAAAATAATCTCTCAAATTTGGAATATAACCGCGATGGTTTGAACGAAAACTATAGTTGGAATTGTGGTGTAGAAGGAGAAACGGAAAATCAAGAAATCAATGCCTTGCGCAGCAGACAAGCCAGAAATTATTTTGTCATGCTGTTATTAGCCCAGGGAACACCAATGATTACGATGGGTGACGAGGTAAGACGAACACAACGCGGGAATAATAATGGATATTGTCAGGATAATGAAATCAGTTGGTTTGATTGGAATCTGGTAGCACAGAGTAAGGATCTTTTAGAATTTGTCAAACATCTCATCCAGTTCACTCAACAGCACCAGGTTTTTCGTGAAGAGCAGTTTTGGGCGATGTCGCCGGAGATTAATACCCCGCGAATTGCCTGGCATGGGGTCAAATTACACCAGCCGGATTATTCAAGTCCCTCTCACAGCATTGCATTTGAATTATTTCATCCTGATCAAAAAGAGCGATTTTATGTGGCGATTAATGCTTATTGGGAGCCTTTAACTTTTGAAGTGCCGCGTTTACCGGTTGATCAAAAATGGTCTTTGGCCATTGATACAAGCATTGATTTCGAGCAAGAAGCTCAATCAATTTCGAAACCGACCCTTATGATAAATTCGGAAATCTCAGTACAAGCGCGATCAATCAACATATTAACAGCCTCTCCATCATGAGAAGGTTGATTAATCAAACAAAGATTGTTGTTTTGGATGTTCGGGTAAAGATCCACCAAGCCCGGCGATCCATTTAAACCGTTGACATGATTCCGGGGCATGGCCGGCAAAGTCGTTATCAAAAAAACCATAGATGGTTTGAATATCGGATGGTAGTTTTTGAATCTGGTCAAACCAATACTCCAGGTCACTCTTCCGGTCAATGACTTCATGCCCTGGATGTGGTAAAACATTGTGTTTTCCAATCCATCGTATGTAAATCCAGGGCAGCGTTGGGTAGATTGTCATGGGTAAGTTTTCATATTGCGTGGCGGCCCAGGTGATTGAATGATTAGCAAGTATTTCAGCAGTGTCTGGCAGATACCAATCCGGATTGCGAAATTCAACTGCAAATCGAAAATCTTTAGGAAGCATGGATAAGAAATGATCAAGCAGCTTAATTTGTTTGAAGCTGAAACCAGGGGGAAATTGGATTAAAATCGCACCTAGTTTTGTGCCCAACTGGCTGGTGGCTTTCAAAAACATATTCATCTCACGGCCAGTGTTTTGGAGCTGCATCTCGTGGGTGATTTTACGGGGGGTTTTAAAACAAAATTGAAAATCTTCTGGGGTTTGAGAAATCCATTTTTGAATGGAATTTGTTGAGGGTGGACCATAAAAGGATGTATTAATTTCTACACAGTTAAAATATTTACTGTAATAACTGAGCGACTGATTCACACGTTGCGAGATAGGATAAAAGCTGCCTCTCCATTCAGGGTATGCAAACCCAATTGTGCCAAGATACCAATTCATCGGCCATTTCCGTATAAAAAGGATAGTTTCATTTTACTAAAAATTTTTGCTAAATCATCACGGGCTTGTTCGTGCAAATCATCACGAATTGTTGATTTAGGGTTGCACTTCTAGAAATCAACAAGTATAGTATTATCATGGTTCATTTGGACGTTGACCGGAAAAAATAATAAAATCTTGAATACCTATCATGAATTTAATATTGATATAGCCTAATGGTGCCTCGAAATATCCCAATAACCCGCACAAAAATCCTTGTTCCGCGCAGGCGTGCTGATTTGCTGACTCGCCAGCGGTTGCTTGAATTAATGGATGAGATGCTCGAATACCGGCTAATTTTGGTTACTGCACCAGCCGGTTATGGAAAGACATCCCTTTTAATTGATACAGTTCAAAAAACCAAAATGCCGGTCTGCTGGCTGGCATTGGATCCTTTGGATAAAGACCCACAACGTTTTATCGCTCATTTTATTGCATCTATTCGACAAGTTTACCCTTCATTTGGTGAAGCCAGTATTTCAGCTTTGCGAGAAATGCCTCAAGATCAGCTTAGTTTACAGGTGATGGTGTCGTTAATTGTTAATGAGGCATTGGAAAATATATCGGAACATTTTTTATTTATTCTTGATGATTTCCATCTGGTTGAAGAAAGTCAACCAGTTTTGGATTTTATTAATGATATCTTGATTCATGCTGATGAGAATTTTCATCTTCTCATCGCTTCTCGCCGGCTGCTGACGCTTCCTGATTTGACTTTAATGGTTGCTCGCTCTCAAGTGAGCGGGTTGGGTGTTGAAGAATTGGTATTTCGATCAGAAGAAATCAAAGCTTTATTTTTACAGAACTATCGCATTACGATCAGTGATGCGCAAGCCGATGAAATGGTTCAGGAGACAGAAGGCTGGATTACGGGGGTTTTGCTTTCTACACAAATGCGAGGTGGTGAGTTTTCACCAAAACGTAAAATCCACCAGCCTACTGGCATTGGTTTATATGATTATTTAGCCCAACAGGCGTTAGTTAATCAGCCACCGGAAGTTCAAGAATTTTTGTTGCGAACTTCTTTGCTGGACGAATTTAACTCCACTTTGTGCGAGCAGGTCATCGGGTCTGCATTAGGAATCCAGGCTAATTGGAATCAATTGATGGATTCTGTACTGCGGAATAATCTCTTTGTGCTCCCGCTAGTTGAAGATCAGGTCTGGCTGCGCTATCACCACTTATTCCGGGACTTTTTGCGCAACCAGATGGTTACAGAACGAAAAGAAGAATGGTTATTAATTCAAAAGCGTTTAGCGGATTATTATCAATCAACTGAAGATTGGCAGCGAGCGTTCGATATCTATCAACGGATTGGCGATGTTCACCTACAAGCAAAATTAATTGAAGATGCCGGTTTGCAATTGATCGCCAACGGTCAATTAATTACTTTGCAAAATTGGTTAGACTCCTTGCCCGATTCTTATGTTGACGAGAATCCTTCTTTGTTGTGCCTGAATGGATCCGTTATAGCAATGCGCGGCCATCCTCAAGAAGGTATTGATACGGTCAACCAGGCTTTAGAAATTTTAGACCCATTAAACATTCCCTTAAAAGCTTTGACATTAAATCGCCGTTCGGTCGCATATCGTATGTTGGGTAACTATGAGGCTTCAATAAGGGATGCAAATTCGGTTATTCAACTGGCCAGCCAGCACTCTGAACTTGAGCCAATGTTTAAAGCGGATGCTTATTTATACAAAGGTACCAGCCTTTATTATCAGGGTAATTTGCG
>JAJUJY010000300.1 GCA_029265085.1 Chloroflexota bacterium | reverse complement strand
TACCGGGTGTTTATCTCGGTAATTAATTGCTACATCGTTGTTTATCGACGCAGCTTGATTCCGGGCATCATGATTAATTTGACTTTTTCCTTGTTTGTTGGGCAAATGTTTTTCTTATGAACCGTTGGATTCGCCCCCTCTACCATGATCTTTCCAGTCTGCCGAACCGGCAAATTGCTCTCATTGAGTCGGTATCGGTTCTGCTGATCATGGTTGTCATGGGATTGATGGTGATGACGGAACGGATTAATCCTTCTTTGTTCAGTATTGCCCATTATCTTTCCATATTACCCGTAGTGACAATCGCGTATTTCTTTGGTCTCTTACCCGCCCTGCTGATCACTTTTCTTTTCCTCACCACGTATTTTGTAGAAATTCAGTGGTTTTTGGCTACAGGCCAGGTCAACGCGATCATCTTTGAATTGTTAACTGTATCCATTTTGTTGGTGATCGTAACCATCATTGTGTCAGACCTTGGAAACAGCGCACGCACGCAAGCCAATTTACGCAAAGCAGTCCAGGCGCGCGAAGTGCTTCTCAGCCGCACCTCCAATCTGGATCAAGTAATTTATTTTATTTTGCAAAAAGCGGTAGATCAGGTCGGAGTAGAAACTGCCTTCTTCCTGTTAATGAATCCATTGGATGCAAACTGGCAGGTGTACCTGTATGGCACCACCCGGCCGTCCAACCTGGCTACACCTGAACCAGACACTCCTCCCGCCCTGACCAATTGGCTGCTTGCCCAACTGCAGCCGCTTATATTAAATAATTTGGACACCCCTGATTCGATTGTTGAACAAAGCCCCCCGCAGGAAGGCCGCAGGGTACTGCGGTCGCTTCTTTCCCAGGCATTAAATTATGAAAGTGGAAGTCAACTCGGTTTATTGGTACTGGTTAACAAACGCAGCGGTTTTTTCACAGAAGCCGATGTACAATCGCTGGATGATTTGATTGCCGCGGGTGAAAAAGCCATCGAACAGGCCGGGTTATATGCCCGCACCGACTACGCCCTGGAACAGCGCGTCCGCCAGCTTGCCACGATCCAGCGCACCACCCGCGAACTCAACACCACCTTTGACCCGCAAAAGATAGTAGACTTGACCCTGGCTTGTGCCTTAGAAATTACCCCCGCCGAAACGGGCAACATCCTGCTGAACCTGACTGACTTGCTCAAGATGATCCGCGCGCGAGGCGGCAAAAAACGTCCCTGGGACACCATTCAAACCATCGAAAATGCCCTGCGGAACAACACAGTCGATAACTTACGTCCGGAAGATATTGTTTTACCGGCTTTTTACCCGCACTCGCAGTCCCAACAGGTCACCCTGGTGCGGCATGGAAAGCATACCCTGGGCGTTATGATAGTGGAATCTTCCCAACCCAATGCATTCGACCAAACCACCCAATGGGTATTGTCCTTGCTGGCTGACCACGCAGCCGTTGCCCTGGAAAATGCCCGCCTGTTTAAAGAAATTGAACAGGAAAAACAGCGCAACGCCTTAGTTATCGAGTCGGTGGCTGACGGTTTGGTGACGGTGCGGAATGACTTAAAGATTGAATCATTTAACCCAGCCTTTTTATCCATCACCGGCTGGCCTGCCGGAGAGATTACCCACCGCTCATTATGCAGCATCCTTGGCCTGGACGAAGATCAATGCAGCCAGGTCACCGACCAGCTGCACCTCGCCATCACTGAACAAAAGGTGGTCAGCATTGAATCGCTGATCATTCAACAGCGTCTGGGAAGTAAGCGCGTATTGGCTCTCAATGCAGCCCCAATCCAGGCTGCCAGCGACGAACCTTCCGGATTGGTGGTTTTACTTCGCGATGTTACCGAACGCGAGCAGTTAGTCCGCTTACAGGATGAACTGGTATCCTCCATATCACATGAAATGCGTACCCCCCTGGCAAAAATCAACTCGATTTCCGAGCTATTTTTAGATCAGGCCAAAAATTTGGATCAAAACCTGGTTCGTTATCTGGATATTTTGGTCAGTGAATCCCAGCGTTTATCCAAATTCCTGGATAAAATCCTGGATGTTCACGAACTTGAAACCCAACAATTTGATATCCAACCGCGCCCCCTCCCAATTAATTTTGTCATTCAAGAGATGGTAGAACAATGGCGCATTCTTGCTCCCGAACAAACCTTCCTTGTACATCCTTCTCCAACCCCAAAATTTGTCTTGGCGGACGAAGATGGGTTACAATCAATTATGAATAATTTGATCGAAAATGCTATTAAATATGCCCCTGTCGATCAGCCGATAGAAATTTCCATTCAACCAAACAACGAAGGGGATATGGCGATCAGTGTAATTGACCACGGACCAGGAATTGCACCCGAACATCAATGCCATTTATTTGAACGTTTTTACCGCGCCAATGGCACCGATGATCAAACCGTTTATGGGCATGGAATTGGTTTATATGTTTCAAAAATGCTGGTGAATGCGATGGGCGGAGATATTTGGGTCGAGAGCGATCTAGGAAATGGAAGCCGGTTTACCTTTACCTTACCTTTGCAGGAGGAATTTAGCAGTGAAATC
>JAJUJY010000192.1 GCA_029265085.1 Chloroflexota bacterium | reverse complement strand
CATCACCCAAATATAATCCTGTCCTTCGCTATTCACTCCAAATCGTTTTCCCTGCGCATTTTCAAATTGCCAGTTGCCGGTAAAGATGCCGCCTTGTGAGGGAGAGCGTAAATCCACAGAAATATCCGTGATTTGTCCGGGCTGCGTTTCGGGTATTGGAAATGAGGGGGGACCATTCATAGGGTCACCGTAGGCAAAAACAACTTTGTAGTTGCTGTCCCAGGTGCAGGTTCCCTCATTGCGGATGCGCCAGGTTTTTGTAAAAGACTCATTTTGCTGAAAAGGGGTATTATCCGGAACGGTTACATCGCTGAAAAAAGCAGCTTTGTCAATGCAGCCGGTTGGATTTGCTGGCGAGACAGTCGTTGGAGAAGGTTCCGAGGGGGCAGGTGACACGGGGGTGGTCTCTGAGTCTGCAAGCGGTGTGGAAGCAGGGGTTGGCGATGATTGCGCCGTTGGTGGAGCATTTGTCTCAAATGTGCCGGTTAATTGATTGACCGTGACGATGTAACTTCCGGGAGAAAGATTAGATAAATTGATGATCTTTTCAAATTCGCCTGGTCCACCACAATTTTCAGAATCTTTTGCTGTGTAGGCTATTTTGATCTGGATTTGCTGGTTAGTTTGGGAGATGGTTGGCTCGCCTAAAATTGCGCAGCGGTCTGGTAATGTTCCCCGAAGTAATAAACGTACCTGTGTTTGATCATTAACCAGGGGGAGAATTTCTAGAGAGGTGATTTCAACCTCGTTGGTTGTGATTTGTGGTTCGGTTTGCGGCGTTACTGAACTTGTTGCGGTAGTACAGGCGGATAAGATCAGTGCGAGGAGCAGACAAATCACCAGAATTTTCTGGTTCATACGTGTCCTCACTTGTCAAAATATATAGACAATACTTACCCTATTATAAAGTATTATTCCCGGGCTTTCAAATCCAATTCTTACAAGACCCAATCAGATCGGAAGGAGCATGGGCTTCGATGTGCAGGCGATGAATTTATCAATGGGATATTCTGCCTGAGACAGCTTCCTGATATGGATTACATCCTAGCCGATAGAATCCCAAATTAAGTTTGCCAGCCGTTCAAACCGTCGATGGACGGTTTCGGCATCCTGAAAATGATTGTTTAAGAAGGCAAATACAATTCCGGAAGGTGGATCTGCCCAGGCCAGTGAAACACCGCCCTGTCCTGGGTGGCCGAAGGTCAATTCGCTGCTGTTTTTTCCCATCATGCGGATGTCTTTATCCAGAAACTCGGAATACCCTCCGAGCGTGAAGCCCATTGACCAGCGAATTCTGCGGCCGCTGCTGCCGTTTGGCCCGTCATATTCCAAATGTGCGGCTCGTTGAATGGTCTCTGGTTTCAGGTATTGTTTTCCAGCGTACGTACCTCCATTAACCAGCATTTGATAAAACACAGCCAGGTCGCGGGCAGTGGTGTTCACGGAAGCTGCCGGGATAAACAAGTGTTTGAAAAAGGCGCGATTAAACAGGAAGGCTGCTCCGCGTTGTTGTGGATCACGATTGTAAATATGAGCAGCTTGTTTTTGTTTTCGATAAGGCAGCCCGGTATACGTGTTTTCCATCCCCAGTGGTTGAAAGAAATGTTCTTGCAGGTATTCTGCACAAGTTAATCCGCTGGTACGATAAATCAGTTCACCTAAAATGAAGCCGCTATTAACCAGATGGTATTCCATGCGGCTGCCGGGTTCCCATTCCGCAGGCAGGTTCGCAATGAGCCTGGCCATTTGTGCGCGATTCCACCAAAACAGTAGCTGATAGGGCATTCCACCCGTTGGTATACCCGCCTGGTGGATTAAGGTGTGGCGGACGGTTGTGTTTTGTTTGCCTTTTACACCAAATTCAGGCCAATAATTTGCAACCGGTGCATCGTATTCCAGCTTACCGTTTTCCACAAGTTGGTGGATACAGATGGCTACCAATGCTTTTGTGGTAGAAAAAATTAAAAACGGCGTATCGTGTTGAACAGGGATTCGTTTCCTTGTATTGGCTAATCCGGCGGCAGAATCAAACAGTACTTGTCCATGACGCAGGACAACCCATTGTGCACCTGGATGCAGTCCCGCTTGGATTTGTTGTTCAAAACCTTCCCTTAGTTTTTGCATCTCCCCAAAAGAGGATGGATTGAGAAAATCGATTGGATTGGTTAAACTGACATTATCGACCATACGGGATCACCCTATATTTTGCTTTCGCCGCGAGATACCCCCAGCAATGAAAGGAATGCAAAAACAAAAAATATAGGGCAAACTATAAAAATCATATTGTAGTTTTGACCAGTTAAATCGATGATCCAGCCGTTTAAAATTGGGCCCACCGCTGCAGCCAGGGTAGCAGCAATAAAATATAAGCCAGAATACGTGCCCATGAGTTCTTCTGAAGTGGATGTGTCTAAAACCATTGGCAAGCCGTTAATGTTAATTGCAGCCCAGGCAATGCCGCCAATCACCAAAATACCGACAATAAATGGCACACTCGGTACAAAATACGCTGCTAACAGTCCAGCCGCAAAAAGAATCAATCCTCCCAGCATTGTCTTTTTCCGGCCAATTTTGCTGGCCAGGAACCCTGAAGGAATTGCAAAAATTATGAACGATATGTATGAGGCTGCTAAGATAAAGGCAGCGGATGATTCTTTTACTCCTAACGTATTTACAGCATAGGACGAAAAAAAGGTTTCAACAGAATTAAAACCGACCATATAAAAGAAGATTGTCAAGATGAGCAGGCTTAAACTACGGGCATTTTCTTTGGGAATGTTCCGCAATTGTTTAAATACCTGTAAACCGCCTTCAACCTCCGCAGCTTCTACCAGTTCTTTGGGCTCTTTGATTTTCCAAAACAAAATCGCTACGGCTGTAAGGGTTAATAATCCCCCAAACCAGAAGGGTAAAGGACGGTAGAGATTATATAAAAACCCACCAACGATGAATGCGAGAATTCCTCCTATGCCTGCCATCAAATTGATGACCCCATTGGCCTGGGAGCGCAGTGGAGAAGGGATCAGATCAGGCATCAGTGCAAAGAGGGGCGTGCGCCAGAGCGCCATCGAAACCAGCATGACCCCTGACGCGGCTAACAAAAAGATCATCGGTCCTTTGAGCTGATTCATTTGCCCGTTTAATTCAAGCGGAATCATTTGGGGAGCCAGAGGAATGAGGACAAAGGCAATCACGGCAATGGGGGCAAAAATGAGAATATACGGCATGCGCCTGCCTAACCGCGTGTGGGTTCGATCACTGATTGGTCCCATAATTGGCTGAATGAAAAAAGCTGCAATATTGTCTAAAGACATAATCAAACCGGTCATTGTGGCACTTAAGCCAAAACCCAAGCTGCTAACAGATAAATGAGTATCAAAGGCAGGGCTGCCGGCTTGCAAGAAAATCGGCATATACGTGTTGTAAATCATCCACATGAGTTGAGCAGCGAATAACCCAAATCCAATCGTAAAGGCCTTTTTGTAATCCAGTTTCATATCAATCCCTCCCTGTTCCAAATAATTCCAGCTTTTAAAAGTATCGCTTTGGTTCGGTATATGGCCAGTGATTAAACCTTAAAAATTCATCAGGTTTTATTTTTCTGCATATTTATAAAGTAAAAAAGATTGGGCGGTTTTAATCTTTTCCGGAATTGAAAATTGCTATTTCGGCGAACCGAAAAATGATCTAGAATTATGTATCATTCGCAGCCAGGAGAGCATCTATGCGTTTTGAAGAATTAAACTGGATGGATATTGAAACGTACAGCCAGCAAGATGACCGGCTGATTTTTGTGGTAGGCGCTTGCGAACAACACGGCTACTTAAGTCTGTTAACCGATGTGAAAATACCGCTGGCATTGGCCGATGCGGCCAGTGCGCAAACCGGGGTTTTGGTTGCGCCGCCGCTTAATTTTGGCGTGTCACCCTATTTTGCGACATATCCCGGCACATTGACTCTCCGCGTCTCAACATTCCTGGATGTAATTGAAGACCTGGTCCGGTCGGTGTACCGGGTTGGTTTCCGCAGGTTACTGTTTTTAAATGGACATGGTGGTAATGAGCCAGGGAAATCCAGGTTGGTAGAACTGGGGAATGAATTAACGGGTTTAAAGACAGGCTGGTATTCCTGGTGGCTGTCGCATAGTGTTGAGGAAGCTGCCATGAAGCACGGCTTGAAATCTTCTCATGCCTCCTGGATTGAAGCTTTCCCGTTTACAAAGGTCGCTGAACTGCCAGACGGAGAGAAATTACCTCCTACGGCTTATAAAGGCTTACCAAATGCCGAGGAAACTCGCCTGTTGTATGGGGATGGTGTCTTTGGCGGGCCGTATCAAATGCCGGATGCCGTTATGGATGATATTTTTTCGGCAGCTTTGCAGGATGTGTTGTATCTGCTCGATTGGTAGCTTGCCCCTAAAAATATTAAAAAATTCATTAGAATCACTATACGAAAGTACATTTTTCTGAAAAAATGTGCATATCTACGCTTAATAATTTGTTAAAATATTGTATAATTGGATCAGTTAACATTGGATTCCTGAATGCCAGGCCACTACCGGACTATAACCTAAACCGAACCGGTTGTGAGATGGAACTAGGTAAAGCTGGGTGTTATTCCTCCCAAAACAGGGAGTTTTAAAAAGCGGGTATTTACCCGAATCGGTGAATGTAACCGTTCAATGGATTGGAACGATCCGGAGTCAATCTTGTCATCATTCATTCTTGCACGTTTGTCAACCATCGCTCCAAATAAATCACCAAGATCGCAGTCCGATCCTGGCGATTGATCGTTGAACCGGTTTCTTGTACTGAAACCGCTTTATTGGAAAGCAGCTTATTCGGATTTTTTCACAGCTTTCCATCGGGTGAATTCGAACGCCCAGCAAAATTAGATTGCATTTCACACAGCTATGGTCTGGTCAGGCAGGACTGTGGCTGTGTGTTTTTATGGAGCAAAAGATCACTGCACTCAAGGTTCAAAAACGGAACCCGAATCGGGTAAGTGTATACCTGGATGGGGAGTTTGCCTTTGGGGTGTCAAAAATTGTAGCCGTCTGGTTAAGGGTTGGGCAGGAATTAAGTGAGGCAAAGATCGCCTCGCTGCAAGCGCAAGAAACTCTGGAAGTTGCTTATCAGCAAGCTTTACATTTTTTGAGCTACCGCCCGCGCTCTGAGCAAGAGGTTGCAAAAAAGCTCTATGAAAAGGGTTTCGACGACAATGTGGTCTCCGAGACCATCAAACGATTACAAGAAGATCGTTTCCTCGGAGATGAACAGTTTGCTAAGTTATGGGTCGAAAACCGAAGTACATTCCGTCCACGAAGCCACCGCCTGCTGAAACTGGAACTGCGCCAAAAAGGAATTTCCGATGATCACATCCAAAGTGCTTTGGCAGAGGCCGGAGATGAGTCCAAACTGGCCCTGGACGCAGCGATTCGCTATGCACGCCGGCTGGCGAATCTGGAATGGGATGAATTTCGCAAGCGGCTGGGCGCTTATTTATTGCGCCGTGGTTTCTCTTACGGAACGATAAACCCCATTCTACGCCAGGTTTGGTCACAAGTCTCTTCTGCTGAACACCAATCTGAAATGGAAATATGAGGAAATGGAAATGGGGCCAAATGCTGGGTTAGTTGTATTGTTCGTTATTTTAGGAGATCTGGTTCTCCTGGGGGCTGTAATTTTCTTCCTGGTCCGTTACTTTGAGGACCGGTTTAAGAAAGATCAGCAAAACAAAGCAGATACTGTTTTATTGACAGCGAATGAAAAAGCACGTGAAGTTGAACTGGAAGCAAAAGACAAAGCACTTAAGGTATTGCAGGAAGCCGATAATGAGATCAACCGCCGCCGTGCTGAACAATCTCGTGAAGAAGACCGCCTGCTGAAACGCCGGACGGAGTTAGATCACCGGGTTGAGCGGTTGGAACAACGCGAACAGGCGTTAAACAAACGACAAAGTGCAATTGATAAACGGCTGAACGAAGTTGAGAAGATGTACGACCAACAAATGGCCGAAATCCAAAAGATTTCGCAAATGACCACTGAAGAAGCTCGTGGTCTGTTGTTGATCGAGGCAGAAAAAGAGGCTCGTGCCGATATGGCGCGCATTATCCGCCAGATTGAGGCGGAGGCTCGCGCTGAAGGTGAAAAACGCGCCCGCGAATTAATTGCAGAATCTATTCAGCGGGTTGCTTCTGACCATGTTGTCAGTGTAACAACCTCGGTGATTTCCCTTCCGAATGAAGAAATGAAAGGCCGCATCGTTGGACGCAACGGGCGAAATATCCGTGCCTTTGAGCAGGCAGCGGGTGTGGATGTGATTGTGGATGACACCCCTGAAGCAGTCACAATTTCTTGTTTTGATCCAATTCGCCGTGAAGTGGCTCGCCGTTCTCTGGAACGTTTGATTGTGGATGGACGCATTCACCCGGCGCATATTGAAAAGATCCTCAACGAAGAACAGCGTGAAGTTGAAAAATCCATCATTGAGGCTGGCGAACAGGCTGCCTATGATGCAGGTGTAACTGCGTTGCATCCGGAAGTGATGAAGATGATGGGGCGGTTAAAATACCGCACCTCTTACGGCCAAAATCAATTAGCGCACGCAGTTGAGGTTGCCAAATTATCTGCCGTGTTAGCCGCCGAATTAGGCGCTGACCAGGAACTCTCTCGCATGGGCGGTTTCCTGCATGATTTGGGCAAGGCCATGGACCACAACACGGATGGTACCCATGCCATGATTGGCGCGGAATTTGCCAAACGATATGGCGTTCCGGCGCGTGTAGTAAATATTATCGCTTCCCACCACCATGAGGTGGAACAGGAATCCGTTGAAGCGATTATTGCCGAAGCGGCTGATGCAATTTCGGGTGCACGCCCGGGTGCTCGCCGTGAGGACCTGGAACAATACATCAAGCGTCTGCGCGCATTAGAAGAAATTGCCAATTCCTTCAAGGGCGTAGCGATGAGTTATGCGATCCAGGCCGGACGCGAAGTTCGAATTATCGTTCGTCCGGAAGATGTCGATGATCTGGCTTCCACTCGTCTGGCACGGGATATTGCGAAAAAGATCGAAGAAACCATGCAATATCCGGGTCAAATCAAAGTGACGGTGATCCGCGAGACGCGTGCAGTAGATTACGCAAAATAAGAATAATTAAAAAAAACAGGCTGCTCATTTACTGAAGTGCACCCCAACGGGTAGACAGAAAAAGAAAGCAGCCTCACTAACTGGACAGACACCTTACCTGGTAGGGTGTCTGTTTTGTTTTCAATTGTATCCGTTCATAGTTGTAGAAATAAATATATTCATCAACTAGTTGT
>JAJUJY010000150.1 GCA_029265085.1 Chloroflexota bacterium | reverse complement strand
GCCATTTCTAATGATGCCGGGGTAAGATGGCCATAAGCCAGGGGATAATGATGTTGGAAACCACTTGCCATAATGGTTTGAATAAGATCCGGAATAGTAACGGGTTGATTCCCAATCTTTAGATTCTTATACCAACCGCGGCTCCCCATATAAGACGGTTTTTGATTATCGATATCCCCATCAAGTACCAGAATTTTTTCAAAATCTGCAGTGAAACCCATAACAGTTGCATTTCCTGGCTTCAATACAAGGTCATTATGAAGTCCAGTTGGCGGTTTACCATCACCATCAAATAACCAGAGTGACTGCATGCGAACGCCGTTCTGGTCAGCAAGGACTGGTGCAGTCGGTCCACAATGCCATAATAGCGCACTGTTATCATGCTCATCCACGGTGACCAGGTCCATTAAGGTCACCACATCACCGCCACTTAAATAATGCAAGGCAAGCATACCAACCGCACTGGGGATATCCCCTTCGCAGGATGCAATTAATCCAACGGTGTTTAATTGTCCCATCAGGCTGCATACAGCAACCCCATAATCAGCTTGATAACGCGGCCAGCAGCTCACAGCCACAGCATCCAATCCGTATTGGTCAGCGGCCTCTTGATATGCGATTTGCAGGCGGCTTAACTTTTTAAGTTGTCCCCCAAGTCTTTGGTCAAAACGTACATTCTCAGTCAAAAAATTACTCGATACCTTTTGAATCAATTGGGTTGATTCGATTTTTTTTGCGCGAGATAAAATATCCTCAAAATCAATGATAGCAACATCAACGCCGATTTTCTTTTTTAAATCGCGAGGATCAACTATCAAATTATCAAACCCTGGAGCCACACCACCTACCAATCCTACTCGGGCTCCATTCAAATTAATCACCGCGGTCAATGATTGAATTGTTACACCAAGTCTTTGATCCAACAGGGGTTGACCAGGCCGCCCATAAAACCATTTCACCGGGTAAGCATATCCAGTGAGATAGGTTTTGATCAAACTGTTATAAAGGTTTAAACCCGTAAAACTATTAAGCGGAAGACCTCCCTCAGAGGTCGGTTCCCCCTCAGGCACAGCCCATAGGCCCAAACGGATCTTGAGTTCAGCAAATGGATAAATAAATTGCCCGGCAGAAAATGAACTACTTTGAATTAATATGAAATCTGCACCCCATTCTTTTAACGCCTGGGCAGAATTCTGGGCTTGTTCAAGTGTATAAATTCCCTGTTGAATAATATGCAAATCAAAATTCCACCGATTTGCCAACTGCTCCAGTGATTTAGAATCATCCTGAAAGTTTGATTCTTTATCACCACGAAATGGAGTAGTCATTAATCCTACCAAACCAATTTTTAGTTTTCGAATATTTTTCATCCATCCTCCAATTCAGACAAAGCATTCATCTGAGGGTACCAATAAATTACACCATTGGCCAACGAAAGCAAGCTGATGACGCAGGCTTTTGCCACCAATTTATTAATTCATGATCAATTGCACATAACGATAGGGAAAAACCTCCCATTTCCTGGGTGGTAAATAACGATTCAACGACACTCCCTGCAAGGTTATATCCTCGTAGGTGAAGTGATTGGTGGACTCGCCGGTATAAAATATTCAATTCCATCCGTGAAGTTCCCCCAGACCCATTCACAAAAACAACCAGATTCTTTTCTGGGAAGATGCTTAGATCACTTAACAGCCGATCTAACAATAAATCGATAATTTGATCTGCTGGAAGCAAATCACCCCGATAAACACCTACTTCTCCGTGTACTCCGGTTCCAATTTCCACCTGTCCTGGCGGCATTTCAAACAATGGGAGCCCTGTTGCCGGGTGTGTAGGAGGACGAACCGCCACCGCTAAAGAAGCAGTTCGTTCGTTCGTTTTTCTCATTAAACGAGCTACTTCTGCCAGGCTTTGCCCTTCTTCAGCAGCTGCACCTCCAACTTTTAATGAAAATAACAATCCACCCAACCCACGTCTCTTTTTAAAATTTTCACGCGGAGCCGTGGCAATATCATCGCCTAAATATACCGGTTCAACTTGAATACCGGATTGCATAGCACGGCGAACTCCCAATCTCGCATTTAAAACGTCCCCAGAATGATTTGAAATTAGTAAAACCACTCCAGCTCCATGGTCTGCCAGCTCAACTGCTTTCCCAATTTTTACCCCAGAAGCACAAGTAAATATGGGACCATAAACATCAGCATCAAGCAAACCCTTTCCAACAAACCCTCCCATTGAGGGGGTATGACCACCACCATGCCCAATGGCTAATCCAACCTTGCCAGGTTCTTTCTTCTGTGCACGAACGAGAAATCCCTCTGGAAGATATTGCACAATCTCCGGATAGCATAATGCCAATCCTTCATTATCTTCGGCAATCATTTGGTCAGGATTATTGATAAATTTTCCGGCAGGAATTAATGGCTGTGTATCAACCTCTTTGGTTTCAATTTTAAGCTCCTGCCCCTGAGCGATTTCCATAAAACACCGCACAATCAGCGCAAATGAAGTAGCTCCAGCATCTTGATAACCTTTTGAACGATCCCCTAAAAAGTGCGCTCGTCCATGTATCGCAACCATATCACGGGTAGCTTGTGCGCCTTCGAGAGCAGCCTCTTCTGCGGTTTGTAAAGCTATCGCCATGGATTGATATTTATTCTTCTCTAAGAAAGTAACTGCTGGTTGGATTGCATCCACCAGAGTCTTTTGACCAGGTTTTGCTCCTCCCACCGACATGACAGCATTTAATCCACCCGCAAAGAATTTTGTCAGGTCAGCCGTATCACATTCCTGCTTATTTTTTAATAATATGCCGCCTTCAGCAAAAAATGCAGCCAACAATGGGCCAATTGCTCCCCCAGCATTTTCTGCCAGTGCTTCAGCCGCTTCATCTAGCAAACTTCCAATATCAACATATTCATTTTCTGGCTTAAGCGCAGCATCTGCGGCAGAAAATGCTCTTGCAACTGTAAAACCATGATCCCCATCTCCAACAGCAGCATCCAGTGCATTTAAACGATCTCTCTGTTCGCTAAATGTAACAGACAATCGAGTAAATAAAGCTCGGAATTGAGCAATTTTAAACATTCGCAACCTCGCGTTTTAAAAATTCAGCCGCTAATTTTGCCTCACGGTCTAATTCATCAGCCAAAGGGCGCCATATCGATAATCCTCGCCCAACCTCACCTGCTGGATTTACAAATGCTTCAGTGACAATATAACCACGATAATGAATGTTTTTCAAAGCTTGATGAATTTCACCCCAGGAGATGTGTCCTATTCCCGGGATTTTTCGATTATTCGCAACAATATGAAAATGACCGACATAATTTTCCGCGGATATTATCGCCTCGCCAATATGATCTTCTTCAATATTCATATGAAACGTATCTAAATGGAGTTTAATAGCCGGACAATTAATTTCTTCTAATAAATTTATCCCTTGTTGTACAGTATTAATTAAGTAGCCTTCGAACCGGTTGATTACTTCCAGACACAAGGTCACACCACAATCACTTGCAATTTTTCCCGCTTCTCGGAGTGATGCAATACAATTTTCCCGTCTTATAGATAAATCATCGGTGGGAAATACCCCCCATGCTGCATAGGTAACACCGCCAAGTACAGGGCTGCCTAACCTGGATGCACCTTCAAGACAAGCTCTCAAATGATTTATTCCTGCTTTGCGGATATTTGAATCTAGGCTGGTAATATCTGTTCCAGGTCCTAATCCAGTTCCGCAGCTGGCCAACATCCCTTCGCTATCAAGAACACTTCGCAAATAGGAATAATTTAAATCATCCGGGGTAAGCAGCGGAAATTCCGCAACATTAAACCCTGCATTTTTGGCCTTAACAATTAATGGAGCTAAATCATCCGACCAGGCAACCTGCCAGTAGGATAAGTGAATACCAATGGGCAGCATCATAGTACACCTTTGATTAATAAATCTCTCCTCCCCCAATGATTTGAGGGAGGAGATTTCACTTCAAATCACACTAGAAACCTAATAATTTTGCAATACCACCAACAACAATCGCGATTAATGAGAAGTCATTGCCGCCGAAGGCACCGACGAAACCGGCCGCCGTATTGGCAACGAATGGCAGGGAAAGGGCTTGCAAAACAATTAACAAGATACCGCCGACAATGGAAGCCAGGATTGCACCGCGACGTCCGCCAGTGGCATTAGCTAAAACGGCAGCTGGTCCAACATCAAAGAAAGCAGCAACTACCAGCGGGAGAAGAACATACCGATAGCCTAATGCACCAAAGATTACCAAAGTCACCAGAGAGGAGATCATTGCAATCGGGAAACCAATCGCCAGGGCATTTTGGCCGTAGGGGAACACCATCGGGCAGTCCAATGCGGGGATCGCATCCGGCACGATCTTCTTGGCAAAACCATGAAATGCAGGCACGATTTCAGCCAACATCAGGCGTACACCGGTGAGCAGAATGGTCAGGGAAGCACCAAACAGGATACCCTGGTAAATAATCCACAGGTACCAAATCGGTTGAGAACCACCTGAGAAGGTTTCAGCTGCCCATGCCGGTCCTGCAACAAAGCCCATCACCAGATACAGTAAAAACATGATGATCGAAGTGGAGATCGTCATTGACTTGAGGAAACTCAAGTTATCCGAAATCTTCAGATCTTCAGTGGACTTGGAAGGATCACCAAACAATTTACCAATCCAGGCTCCAATGAAAGCCAGGCTGGTGGTTGTATGACCAATGGTGAAATCTTTGCTGCCAGTGAGTTTGAAAACAAACGGAGCAATTAAAGCCGGCAGGAAGGTGGAAATCACACCTTGAATCAGGCTGCCAACGACGACGAGAGCAACGCCGTTGATTTTCCCGCCATCAGCCAATGCCGCAACAACCATGAAGGCGTTCCAGAACATAATGTGGCCGGTCAAAAACACATACTTGAACTTGGTAATCCGGGCCAAAAGGATATTGACCAGGAAACCAAATACCATAACTAGAATGACCGGAATACCATACTGGCTGAGGAAAGCGGTCCAATCAACCGTGATCGCCTCTCCCTGATAGGCATATACCTTGCCAAACATAGTGGAAATGGGAGAAATCACGCCGACCAAAAGATCAACGGCAGAGAACAAAATGATGACGCCAGCCATTGTTTTAATGGTGCCAGTGATTACTTCGCTAAAGGTTTTCCGTAACAGGATTAACCCTATTAAAGCCACAAGACCCAGCATAAATGTCGGCAATAGCCGTGGAACAATACTAAAAATCAAACCTACGTTCATGTTTACGCTCCTTATTGGTTGGTGAAATTTGGGAGTACTACATCAAAACGTTATGACTCAAAAATTATTTCAACGATAGACACCTCCTCTGCATCCAAATCGAATAATATTGATAATTCGTCTTGCTGCTGACTCCAATGTATGTTTTCTGTTATTGGCCAGATACGTTTTAGAGCAGCCGCTTTTAATCCGTGCACCTTTAGGGATAAGGTAACACTGGAGGAATTCTTTAGATAATTACTCAGGAAAACCCACTGTTTGTTTCCTGCGGTCAAAATATGCGGGTCTATTTCGCGATTTTTTTGTTGAACAAATTGAATTTTTAAATCAGGATGTACACCAACAACTGGCAAGCATTTTTCAATTACATCGCGCAAAATGGACACTGAATTTTTTAAATTCCCTGCATCAGCCTGTGTAGCCAGATAGAATCCAAACCCTTTGCCATAACTCGAGCGTGTTACGGCCGGGAACTGGTCTTCAAATGTTCCCAGGACCTGTGTGGTTGGGCTTGTCCAAACCAAATCGCGATTCCACCATCCGTTGTAACTCTCACCCTGGAGATTAATTTTGACCCCATCTAAACGATCCGGCTCAACCCTCTCAATACCAAAACATTTTTTCAATCCAGGTAGCGGTAACTGGTGATGGTACCAGCCCCGATTATCCAGCGTCCCGCAGCGCGCAAATCCAATAAGAATTCCACCCCCAGCCACAAAATCAGCAAGGCGATCGGCTGTATCCCCATCAATAAGTCCCAACATAGGCAGAACGATGATCTTGTAATCATTCAATGTTGCCGATTCGAGGAAATCTGGGGTAATAAAATCTACTCGATAACCAGCTTCCCAAAATGCCCGGTATGCTCCCCGTTGAGCGGCAAACAATTGTTCTTCTTCCCCAACGCCGCGGAAAAATATTGCGTTTGGCTTCGATTCCAGGATTGCAATTTCGCCCCTTAGCACATGGGCATTCATCAAAAATTCTTTGTTATCAGCAATTAAAGTTCCCAGGTTCTTGGCAACTTCATATCGCTCAGTAGGATTACCATCCAAATCAACCAACGCCCCCCAATGCAAAGGCTGGTAATCCCATTCACGCCAGGGCATATATAGCATCAATTTTGCATCATGTCCCAGCGCTTCAACCACATAATTGGTTACATCTTGTGGCCTAGTGTTATATTCCGGCCCCATCACCCATCCACCAATAGGTCCGCTCTCAATTTCGTGCAGCCAAAAATCCCGACCGGTAGATTGGCATACACTTCGGCCGTGGTCTAAAAAGATCGAGATATGTTCTGGCCGGGTTGAAAGTTTGTTTCCACTACCTGGATACAAATCATAACCAATATGATCAACCTGTTTGGCAATCTTCCATTGATCTAATCCCATTAAAGTGCCAAATCGATCATATCCTTTGAAGTTAAAAGTATTCACAGAAGTTGGATGATCATGATCCTTTTCTCGGATCAAATGATGTTGACATCCGGCAAAATCAGCAAAAGCTTGCTGCCAGAACAACCGCCAATCAATCCATTTTGTAACCCCTGCCCAAGCACCCGGCATACTTTCCGGTGGAAATATTTCCGACCAATCATTATAGACATAATTCGTCGTGCCCCAGGACCAGGCATGTGTGACCGCCTGGATACTCTGATATTTCTCTTTTACCCATGTTTTAAATTTTTCAACACAATGCTCACAATAACAATATAAACCTAAAACATTTTCTTCGCGGGCGGGTAGAAATGGAAATCCAATCTCATTCGTAATCTGCCAACCGAAATGATTTGAATGCTTCGCAGTAAAATCCAAAAGGGCAGTTAAATATTTTTTTAGCGCATCAAGGTACCCTGGATGGTGTATGCACGCCCAATGATATGATGCTCCTAAAGGATAACGTTGTCCTGTATTTGATAACAAAGGAAGATTTGGGTATTTTTTTGCCAGCCACAGCGGAGGTGATGAAGCCCCGGTACTGATAATAATATTGATCCCATATTTTTCCGCAGTTTCGTAAAAACGCCCTAGTTTATCAAATTCAAAAACACCTTCTTTCGGTTCAATCCGATCCCAAGAAGCATGAACATCGCCCAACCGGATCAAGTTCATCCCGGCATTTTTCATCAATGCCAGATCATTTTGCCATTCTGCTTCATCAAAAATCAACGGAGAATAGGATGCCCCGTAATAGAAGGATTGTGATTGAGTCATTGGACAGTTATCCTGAGATTGCTTTTTGAATGATTTCAAGACCTTTGGTCCTGACTTCTTCTTTGCTCAAAAAGTTGTCAATAACAACCACAGGTTTCGTCACATTCTTGAATAAATGGGACATTTCTTTGGAAGTGAAAACAATATCATACGTCTCACCCGTTGCAGTAGTTGCATCAGAACAAAAGGTATCTGCAACAATATTGTTTTCCTTTAGAACGCCATCCAGGGTCAATTTCAACACCATACTTGACCCCAATCCAAAACCACAAACAGTCATAATTTTTAATTTTTTCATATGAATTCCTTTCTATTGTTGGAAAGCAGCTAATATTTCCTCAACCGAATTTGAGGATTTCAATAAATTCTGATGATCTTCATCTACTAAAAACTCGGCTAAACTTTTTAACATTTCGATATGGCTGTGATGATCCACACCACAAAACGAAATGACCAGTGATACAGGGTCATTCGCCTCAGAGCCAAAATTTACCGGGGTTGAAAGGCTGATTATGCTAATCCCTACCGCTAAAGCGCCATCTTCTGGCCGCGCATGTGCTAACGATAATCCTGGCGCTAAAACCATGTATGGTCCCATTTCATTCACCGCACGGACCATCGCGTCTACATAGCGAGGCTCACATTTTCCGGTTTGTACTAATAATGAACCGCCAATTTCAACAGCTTCTTTCCAATCTTTCACTGGAATTTGCAAACGAATCACATCAGGAGAAAGATACTCAGATAACATCAGCATTTACTCATTTCTGCTTACAAGATATTTCGCCGTTTCTGTATTTGTGATCAAGACATTAAAGAAATTCCCCTTCATTGCAGCCTCAACCACAGAATTCTTTTCTTCACCACCCGCGATTAAAACGCTCCAGGGGATCTTTTTTAGATCATCCAGCGTAATACCAATAATTCGATTATCTAAAAATGTCGATACCACATTGCCATTCTCATCAAAGTAATGACCCAATGCGTCTCCAATCGCGTTGGACGCCTGCAAACTGCGCAGCTCCTGTTCGGTTATCTTCTTTTCAACATACAATATGGCTGAGTCATCAACAGTCCCGATACTTTGCATAACAATATCTGACTTCCGCGCGCGGTTGAGTGCCTCAGAAATAGAAGGTTCGTTTACCAGTGTCTTTTGCAATTCCGCACTGGAGACCATGTTCGGCGCATACAAGAATTCAGCTTTTCCACCTGCAAGTTCCGCCATTTTTGATGTGATGTTGTATTTTGCAAATCCACCAGAATGGTCTGATGCACCGCCCACAATCTCAATAAATGTACAATCGATTGGCGATTCCACAGAAAATACCGTTGGGATATGCGATATGGTTCGTCCGAGCCCAAGACCAACACGCATACCATTCTTTAAATATCTCTTCAGCCAATCAGCTGCGCCGCGAGCCAGCGTAATGTAAATGGTTTCTTCCCCCTCCGGATCAGGCACCACTACCGCATCACGCAAACCGAACTTAACAATCAAATTTTGCTCCAGGTCAAAACTATCCCCTTGAGGAGCATTAATTTTGATTTCGACGATTCCTAATTCAATCGCCCGGGTTAGTATTCTGGATATGGTAACCCGCGAATACCCTAATTTTTCACCGATTTCATTTTGGGTGAATCCACTTTCGTAATATAACTTTGCCACACGCGCGCAAAGACGGTATTCGGCTTGATCAATTTGATTTGACATACAGGATCTCGAGGGAGTGGTTTACATATGTACACAGCGTGTACATATGTTCATTATACACCTACAAACAAGAAATTCAAGTAGTTAATTCGGAATTAATCTTAAAATTTTCTAAAGGACATGTACTACTCTCTTTAGAAAAAGGTTGATTGATGACAGAAAAACACCCGATACCTGATTGCAAAACTCCAAAGCGGCGTTTCTATAATTTTCTCAGCCGTTATTATGATTTTTTAGCCCATTCCAGTGAAGCCCAATTTATTGGCGCAGGTCTATCAATATTAAACGCACTGCCAGGACAAACAGTTCTTGAAATTGGTTCTGGTACTGGCGCTGCATTACTTACCTTAGCCAAAAACATTTACCCTGCCGGGAATGTAATTGGTATTGATTTGTCAGAAAACATGGCTCAAACTGCTATTAATAAACTTAAGAATGCCATTTTAAATAACTTTTTCATCTCAGTAATGGATGCCAATTACCTCGCGCTTAAATCCGCCAGCCTTGATGGAATATTCAGTTCATTTACGATTGAATCAATGAACCAGAATGACATCCACAAAGTTCTCGATGAATGCTATCGATGTTTAAAACCTTATGGAAAGATTTGTCTGGTCTATCTATATAAGCCCGAAAAACCAACCGTGATGATCCATTTGTATGAGTTTCTCCATCGGCTTTTCCCAGTATGGATCGATTGCCACCCTGTTAATTTGATTCGCACCCTGGAAGAAAAACATTTTTGCATTCAGTTTTCTGTTATTCAAAAAATGTGGGGACTACCTGTGAATATTGTCTTGGCACGAAAAGAATAATACGATAAAAAAACAGGGGGCAGATTGAACTGACCCCATAAAACAAGACAGAAAAAGAAAGCACCTCATGCGAGAATAGAAGCAGGAGGTGCTTTTCATATGGCAGGAAAGAAAGGAATGATTCACTACAGCAAAGAGGTATAGCTGCTAGCGGTGCAGATGTTCCTGGGACAGGGACAAAGCCAGCAGGAGATTGCTC
>JAJUJY010000162.1 GCA_029265085.1 Chloroflexota bacterium | reverse complement strand
GGGGGTTACCCTGTTAGCTCACCAGGTGGGGGCAGTGCCTTCGGAGACCGAAACAGTCTTTTCGCAGATCGGACGGACAATATACGGCAACCGTGGATTTCTATACCTGGCAATGTTGGCCTCGACCACAGTTATTCTGATGATGGCTGCGAATACTGCTTTTGCGGATTTCCCGCGCCTGGCTGCTTTGCATGCCGGTGATGGCTTTTTACCACGCCAGCTAACCTATCGCGGCAGCCGCCTGGTATTCTCGCGCGGCATTGTCACACTGGCTGCTGTATCCATCGGCTTGATTATTCTTTTCCAGGCAAGTGTTACGCGCTTGATACCGTTATATGCGATTGGCGTGTTCCTTTCATTCACGCTTTCTCAGGCTGGTATGGCAGTCCGCTGGTATAAATCGGGCAAGTTGAAACCTGGCGAGGAAAAAGTTGAGCCTGGTTCGGTTCTTGTTCATGACCGGCATTGGTTACTAAAATTGATTATCAATGGATTTGGTTCGGTATGCACCTTAATGGTGATGGTTGTTTTTGCGATTACCAAGTTTGTGGATGGGGCCTGGATTGTGGTGATCTTAACCCCGTTGCTGGTAACGATTTTCTTCACGATTCACCATCACTATAAAAGGGTTGCCCGGCAGCTTTCGCTTGAAGATGCGCATGGGCTGCCCAGAATTGGCCGCAAACGGGTGATTATGCCGATTGGCGGCGTGCATAAGGGTACATTGGCTGCGCTGCGTTTTGCCCGAACAATCTCGGATGATATAACCGCCGTGCATGTCTCGATTGACCCGAATGAAACCGAGCGGATAATGGAAAAATGGACTGCCTGGGGTGAGGATTATCGTCTGGTTGTGCTTGATTCTCCGTACCGGTTGTTTATTGAGCCATTGTTGGATTATATTCAAAAAATCCGCCAGGTTAGCCAACCAGATGAAGTAATTACAATTGTGGTTCCGCAATTTGTGCCTCAGCAGTGGTGGGCCAATTTCTTACACATGCGCACCGCGGATACACTACGAGATGTATTGTTGAATCACGAGGACATTGCGATTATCGAAGTGCCGTACCAGGTGAAGTAGCTGGTAATAAATACTTAATGGTCTTCAGGGGTGTATACGGAATACTGGTATACACCCCAATACCTTCGCCATTTTTAGAAATGCCATGTCTTGTAAGGGCGAGGCAAAAAAGACCCTTATATCTGGTGCGCGTGTTTTTGCCTCGCCCCTACCTGTGACGGTTTTGCGATATCAGATTATTCGCTAGAAATTTGGCGAAGGTATTGCACCGCTGATTAATTCTGTTTTGCGTTTTGTGGTATGCTTTTTAACGATCAAGCGGGCATTATAATCTTCAGGCAGGTATTATGGCAACCACAATCTCACCAGTGCTGCGCGGAAAACTCACCATCTTTTTGGGGTATGCCTCAGGGGTAGGAAAAACATACGCTATGTTAGAGGCTGCCCGCCAGCGGTTGTCGGATGCGGCGGATGTTGTTTTGGCACTAGCCGGGCAGAACGATTTTCCGGAAACCCACAAACAGATGGCAGGCTTTGAAACCATCGAGCCAGTGATTAATGCGGATGGGCAAGCAGCCTTGGATATGGAGCGCATTCTGGCGCGTAAGCCGCAAATCCTGGTTGTAGATACGCTTGCGGCCGATAATCCCCCCGGCGCGCGCCACCCAAAGCGTTACCTGGATGTGGAAGAACTGCTGTTGGCCGGTGTGGACGTATACACAACGTTAAATATCTCGGAAATTGAAAGCCTGACGGATATTGTGGAGCAGATCACCGCTGTGCATGTGCGCGAAACGGTTCCAGACCGCATTCTGGATGAGGCGCATGATATCAAATTAGTTGATCTGCCGGTGGATGAACTTTTACAACGGCTGGCAAACGAAAAAATCATCCTTTCCGGGCAACCGGCTCAATTCAGCAAACAGTTTTACCGAAAAGGGAACCTGACAGCATTACGAGAGATGGCTTTACGCCGGGCTGCTGTGCGGGTGGATACGCAGATGCGTTCTTATATGTTTGACCGGGCGATTCCGGGGCCGTGGCCTGCAGCTGACCGCATCCTGGTCAGTTTAAGCGCGCATCCATTGGGCGAGCGCTTGATTCGGGCAGGACGCAAGCTTGCGGACGATCTGCATGCGGATTGGTTTGTCTTATTTGTGGAAACACCGGGGCATTTACGCATGCCGGAAGAAAATCGTGAACGAATCCGCCAAAATTTGTGGCTGGCAGAAAAGCTGGGTGCGAGGGTATATCGCGTTTCAGGCAGGTCGGCTGCGGATGAGATTATAAATTTCTCCAGGCAGCACAATATCACCAAGATTGTTGCCGGGAAACCTTTAAGGCCCCGTTGGAAAGAATTTATTTACGGTTCAGTGATTGATGAAATCATCCGTAAAAGCGGCTCGATGAATGTGTATGTGGTGAGCGAGCATGAGGAACTGCCTCGCCGCGTTAAACTGGAGAGCTGGCTTCCATTACGCCCCCTCTTCCGTTACCTGGGCAGCCAGGCATTGGTGGCGCTTGGGACAATTATTTGCCTGGTATTATCGCCCTATATTGCTCCGGCTAACCTGGTCATGATCTACCTGGCCGCGGTGGTGGTGATTGCGGTTTTATGGGGGCGCGGCCCGGCGATGTTATCTTCTTTAACCAGTGCCCTGGCCTTTGACTTTTTTCTGGTCGATCCTAAGATCAGCCTGGTGGTCAGTGACACACAGTACATCATTACCTTTGGGGGCTTGTTGTTGGTTGGGCTAATTATCAGTAATTCGGCAGCGTTGGTGCGCAACCAGGTGGACGTAATGCGCCGCAGAGAAGGCGAGGCGCGTCTGTTGAACCAGTTCAGCCAGGAACTTGCCGGTGCAATTCCTCTGGATCAAGTTTTAGCGATTGTGGTTAGAAATATTCACGAACTATTTGATCGCGAGACAGTGATTTTGCTGCCAGAAAAGGGAGGATTAACCCCCGTTTCAGCGACCCTGGAATATAAGATGCTCGATGAGGAATACGAAGTTGCCAATTGGTCTTTCCAAAACGGCCAACAGGCAGGCCGGGGTACTGAAACAATGTCGGGGGCATCTGCATTCTATGTGCCGCTCAAGACTGCCAAAGGGGTCGTGGGTATTTTGGGTATTAAGCCTTTAGACCCCAAGGAATTGCTTACAGCCGGACAGCGGCAATTATTAAATGGATTTGTCAACTTCTCAGCATTGGCGATCGAGCGTGCTAAATTTGCGGAGGAGGCTTTGCAGGCTGAGAAATTAAGGTCCACGGAGCGCTTACCAACAGCGCTCTTGAACTCTATTTCTCACCAGTTGCGCACTCCGCTTTCCATTATTAAGGGGGTACTGACCAGTTTGGGCGTATCCGAAAAAGCCGTGGATGAAAATAATCATTTTGACCCGCGCACGCGGTTAGATTTGATTGATTCAGCGATCAACCAGGCTAATATCCTGAACCGGCTGGTCGAAAACCTTCTGAATATGACTCGCCTGGAAGCCGGTGCTGTAAAGCTGAACCAACAAATATGTGACTTTCAAGACGTGGTAGGGGCAGTTCTTGGCCAGATGGCTGCTCAACTTGGAAGCCGCAAAGTCGGTGTTAATATTTCCGCAGACCTGCCTGTTTTATGGATCGACCCGGTGCTGACCGGGCAAGTGATGGTGAATGTGCTGGAAAATGCCTGTAAATATTCACCGGACAATAGCCCGCTCCAAATTTCAGCCTGGGTGCTGGAAAATCGATGGGTTGAAATCAGCGTGAAAGACCAGGGCAGCGGCGTGCCTGCTGAGGAGCTAGAGAGGGTGTTTGAAAAATTCTATCGGAGCGAGGGGCAAAGTAAAGTGCCTGGCTCTGGTTTGGGGCTTTCTATTTGCCGGGGATTGATTGAAGCACAAGGTGGGAAAATCTGGATGGCTAATAATCCGGATTGTGGTGTGACTGTTACATTTACATTACCGGTATTCCGGCCGGACATGGAAGAGGCTTTCGATGCGTGATCTAAAATTAAAAATCCTGGTCGTGGATGATGAAGCAGCCATCCGGCATTTTCTAAAAGCTTCGCTTTCTGTGTATCAAAATACCATCCTGGAGGCAGAAACAGGTAACGAAGCGATTGAAATGGTGATTCGCCACCGGCCGGATTTGATGATTCTTGACCTCGGTTTGCCGGATATGGATGGTACTGAGGTGATAAGCCAGGTTCGTGAATGGAACCAGTTACCGATTATTGTGCTATCGGTTCGAAACAGGGAAGAAGATAAGATTAACGCACTTGATGCGGGAGCGGATGATTATCTTACCAAGCCGTTTGGTGTCGGGGAACTATTGGCGAGGATGAGAGTGGTTATTCGCCGGGTTTCCGGTCCCAGCGGCGATGGCGTGATTCTGATAGGCCACTTTAAAATGGACCTTGCCAGGCGTTCTGTGATGGTCGAAGGGCAAGAAATTACCTTAACTCCCACGGAATTCGATATCTTGCGATTGCTGGCACAAAACGCCGGGAAAGTGCTGACCCATTATCAAATTATCGATAAAGTATGGGGAACGCATACTGGGGATGAAGCGCGGTTATTGCGGGTCAATATCAGTAATTTGCGGCACAAAATTGAGCCGGATCCCAACCGGCCAGATTATATCCGCACAGACCTGGGGGTTGGGTATCGCTTCCGCGAGGAATAATCACCTGCCTGAATTGCCAGGGAAAATATAGCCAATTGGATAGCTTTTTTACTATAGGGAATGGTTTTGTTTTAAAGTAATCCATAACTATAATAAATGAGGATATGTGGTGATTACTTTTCCCGCATAGGTGGGACTTGTAAGCATTTTCCTGAAGGAGAATACAGCATGCATAGCAGCAATCCGCAATTAACCGGGGATGAAAGAAATGTCCTTGCCTGGGTTGAAGTGATTTTAAATTTTTTGTTTGGCAACGCCGGAGCTTTTGTTTTGTTCTGGGGAGTTTTTGAATTAAGCCTGACTTTCGCCATTCTATTGGCGGTTTTGGCAGGAGCTGGGTTGGGTTATCTCTGGTACAGGGTTAACCGTTTAAAGGCGGCTGGAGATACTCAGCAGTCCACAGGGCTGCGACGGCGGTTAAACCTGGGCGGCGGGGTCGTTCTTGGGTTTGTGGCAGTCATCAGTACGATTCAATTGATCGGTATTGGAGCCTTGCCGCCGTTAAGCAGCGATCATAAGATGGTGTTCAACAGATTATGGCAGGGTGTCGGGGCTGCCTACCCTTATTTTGACTTAAAGTGGGCGGATGGTCGGGCAGAGTGGCAGGCAATTTATGACCGTTATTTACCACAGGTTGAAGCTGCCCAAAGTGACGAAGAATATTTCCAGGTTTTATCCAAAATGATGGCGGAAATTCCGGATGGACACGTCTATATGACCCCCAGCCTGCTTGGCGCGCATTGTGCATTTGCGCTGTTCAGAGAGGTGATTGCACCTGCTGCTGGCAGCGAAGCCCTTGTGCGTATTCCAACCCAGGTGGTAGCCGAAATTGTAGGCGATCAGGCTCAAGAAGTTGGACTGGTTCGCGGGAGTATCCTGGTTTCGGTGGAGGGGGTATCTATTGAAGAATATTGGCCAACACTCGATGCCCGCTTGATTTCCGGGTCTTCTCCCTGGCAGTCTCGCGCCTGGGGGATACAGAGGATTTTGCTGACTGCGCCCGGTAAGCAGCGCACCTTTACCTTTGAAAATCCGGAAGGAATGGAAAAAACCGTCACACTCGTCTGCGAAGCACCGCAGCCAGGCAAGATGCAGTCTGTTAACAACGGAACTGCCGGGCCAGTAATTACCGGAGAAAAATTACCATCTGGATATGGATTAATTCGCATCCCTACTTTTGGCGGTGGAGATGAACTTGTCGAACAGTTTGACCGCACCTTAGATTCTTTGATGGACACTCCCGGACTGATTATTGATTTGCGTGGAAACGGCGGCGGGAACTCAATGTGGGCAGATCAAATGGCAGGGCGATTCTTTGATCAGGTTGTATCTTATGGTGAGGATGAGTTTGAGGTCCGGTTGCCCATGCGCGCCTGGCGCAAGCATTGGCCTTACGTGGTGACACCGCGCGGACAGCATTACACGGGACGGGTAGTGCTGCTTACGGATGTGTATAACATGTCCTCGGCAGAACAATTTATTATTTCTCTGGTGGATAACGGCCGGGCGGTCACGGTAGGCCAGCGCACCGGTGGTTCTTCCGGAAATCCGATTTCATTTAAATTACCGGACGGCTACCGCATGCACTTTTCTACTGCATCTTTCACCCGCAAGGACGGCCAATTGATTGAAGGCGTGGGGGTCTCACCCGATGTGGCCGTGGACTGGACCTTAGATGCATTTCGGAATGGTGAAGATCCATTTTTAATGAAGGCCGTAGAGGTCTTAGGAAAGTAGAAAAAAGTGATGATTGCCAACCTTAAAATTTCTTGTATTTATAGAACAAAAGTGCTATACTCTTGACATCCCAACCAATCTATCGGAGGGCAATATGATCGAGAGTATTCCAGTAGAAATCCGTGGGATTTCGCAATTAATGCTGCCGCAATTAGCGGATGGAATTGATTCCATCAACGCGCAAATCTATTCATATGGGCTGAATTCTATCCCGGACCGCGATGCGATGGTTGATTGGCTGCTTTCCCGCGAGGATCAGGGGCAATTTCCAGCGTTGGTGGAGGAAAATGGACAGCCCGTAGCCCTGTTTACCGGAGAAAAATTACGAACACGGTTTGCTGCCCGTCATATTCTCACCCTGGAGGCAGCCCGGCTGCTGGTTTTGTTAGGCGGCCAGCGGGCAGATGTGCGTTTGGCACTGCGCCGCATCCAGGGAAAATTAGCCAAAGTGTGCTTTACCAATGATTGCGTAATGGGCGAATGTGCGCACGCCACCATTGCCTGGATGCGCTACCTGACCGTAGCGCCGCTGCCGGATGCTGGTCCGCGGTTGGTGAAGCATTTGCGCGCGCTGTCTGGTATGCGAGACGGCCTGGGCGGCTGGAAACGTGTGCCTTTTTACTACACATTATTGGTACTGGAAGAAATCAATTTACCGCAGGCATTTGAAGAATTGCGGTATGCAGCGGCGGGGTTTGATTGTTTCCGGCCGCCGCGGGAAGAACATTACGAACAGCGCCGTAGAGCAGTATTAATGAAGATACTCGGCCAGCACGCGGAGTAAATTTCGCATAGCCAAAAAGACAATTCAAAATATTCAATCCATCATAAAACGCAAAACTTCCGGAGCACGACAGGGCCGGAAGTTTGCGTTTCAAACGGAGGAGAATTCGATGATTGCTGCCGGGCGGACGAGGGGGGAGGTTCCGCCCGGTGTATCGGTCACCGGGTGCCTAAGGTGACCTCCAGATTGATTTCTTTTCCATCACGCAAGATGGTTAATGTCACGATATCGCCTGGTATGCGGCTGGCTACAGCTTCACGCAGCCCGGTCATACTGGTGACGGGGGAGCCGTCAAAAACGGTGATGATATCGCCGCCAATCTTTATTTCTTGACCGTCCAGGGTAAAGGACTCTAATCCGGCTTTCAAGCCTGCTTTATCGGCGGCGGAACCGGATGCCACAGTCAGCACCAGCACACCTTCGGAATTTTCTGGCAGGTTCATTGCCTTGCGAAGAACATCATTCAACTCGATGCCGCTGATGCCCAGGTAAGCGGCCTGGCTGCGGTTTTCAGGTTGGTTGTTGCCCGCAGTTTGCCGGGTATCTGCTGCCGCCGGGCGTGCGCCTAAGGTGACTTCAAGACTGGTTTCTTTTCCGTCACGCAGCACGGTCAGCTCCACTTTTTGCCCGACCTCAGTTGAACGCGCAAGATAGCTGATGATATCATCCATCTCCAGCACTGGCTGCCCGTCAATCGCGGTGATCACATCTCCGCCAACCTGAGTATCCAGTCCGTTGATCGAAACGGTCTTGGCAGAGCCTTGCAAGCCACCCTGATCTGCCGGACCGCCTGCGGTGACATCAATCACCAGTGCGCCGCGTTGATCTTCGGGCAGGTTCATGGCTTTGGACAGGTCCGGGGTTAGCGAGGTGCCGCGAATTCCCAGATAAGGGTGTTCATATTGGCCGTTTTCGATCAATACAGGCACGATTTTCTTTACAATATTGGACGGGATCACAAAGCCGATGCCTGCATTGGCTTCCACAGGAGATTCGATGGCAGCGGTTACACCGATCACCTGGCCCTGGTCATTGACCAGTACGCCGCCAGAATTGCCGGGGTTGATCGGCGCGTCGGTCTGGATAATATCCGGGATGGAATAGGTGGATGCGCCAATCCCGTTATTGACCCGCAGTGAACGACCCAATGCGCTGATGAAACCAACGGTTTGGGTGCCCTCCAGGCCGAAAGGATTTCCAATGGCAATGGATAGCTGACCAACTTTGACTGAGTCGGAATCAGCAACCTGCACCGGGACCAGTTTTTCTTTTGCAACATCGACCTTGATTACAGCCAGGTCAGAATCGGCATCCTGCCCAACCAGTTTCGCTTCGGTTTGTGAACCATCTGCAAACCGGACAACGATCTTGTCAGCGCCATCTACCACGTGATTGTTGGTGACAATGTGACCTTGTTGATCCCAGACAAACCCGGAACCCAGCGCGGATTGTACAGGAGGTTGCCCCTGGCTGCCGTTGGGCAGGTCGAAGGGGAGCTGAATTTGGCCGCCAAGCTGTCCGGTTACCTGGATATTGACGACCGATGGATTCACTTTTTCATAGATACTTGTTAATGTACCTTCTAAAGCTGCCAGAGCAGAACTGAAATCAACACTTGTGGATGGTTGGGTATCTGGTGCAGCGGTAGCCGCCGGTGCTTCTAGCGGAGCGCTGCTGGCTGGCAGATTAACGCTTGCGGACGAGCTGCACGCGCTGAGGATGATGGCAGCGATAACCAAAAGTGTAGGAAGAACGACTTTTTTCATACGTTAAAAAGACCTCCAAGGGTATAATGTGTTTTTCTACGTTTGGGGCTGGCAGACTTCCGGAATTTTGAAATGGTACCGGTAAAGATTCCGGAAGTCTCCCCAGGCAAATCCGATTGGATCTGCCATATCTGTGTAATTTTCTATACTTGTATCATACCCAAACCAGGAGCTTTTGTCCTTACGAGCAGTTATTGGGAAGCTTAAGGGGAGTTTAAGGAAAGTGG
>JAJUJY010000088.1 GCA_029265085.1 Chloroflexota bacterium | reverse complement strand
TACCGAGTGGGGGTTGGTCTGCATTGCCCATAATATGCGAAAACTGGCGAGCTAATCCCGCCAGTTTTTTTATCTTTCGCTCTTTTCACCCTTCCAGGGGTGTTTTTCGGGACTGCCTAATTTAGTTTTTGGACAGCCCCTTTACTTTTAACGACGACTACTTTTTGGTTTCTTTTTCCATCGCGACAACTTCGCGACCCTGATAGAAACCGCAATTGGGGCATACGGAATGCGACAGGCGCATTTCGCCGCACTGGCTGCACTGGACCAGATTGGTAGCCTTTAATGCATCATGAGCTCTCCGGCGATCGCGCCGGCCTTTGGAAAGTTTCCGCTTGGGAAGAGGGACCATGCCAATACTCCTATCTCTGCTGCCTGAAAATGGCAAAAATTATTTCATAAGAAAAGCCGTCAAATTATACATGGATAGTTATTCCACTGTCAAGGCAAGATATGTGATTTGCACAAACAAAATAGCTGCCCCTACCCGCATCAAAAATAAGGCGGTATAATCCACGCAGCAGCCAGCTAGATGCTGGTATTTGTGTGAATCGGAGGCCATGAACGAATGAATCGACGTTACATTAACCTGATCCTGATTCTAATCCTGTTGGCAGTTGCCATTTGGGTAGATCTCCCCAGTAATCCAGGAATCAAAATTGGTAGTTTTGAACGAAGCCTGGAAACTGTATTGGGCTTAGATTTACGCGGCGGGATGCAAGTGATCCTTTCTGTTCCTGCTGAAATTGCTGTAACCCAACAGAATTTACAGGACGCAAGCACTATTCTTGAAAACCGTTCAAACGGTTTAGGCGTAAGCGAAGTTGTCTTTCAAACCGCTGGTGAACGCATCATCGTGGGCGAATTCCCGGGTGCCACCAACGCAGAAAGCATCATCAGCCAAATCAAAGCCACTGGTCAGCTTGAATTCGTAGATTTCGGCGACCAGCCTATTCCCGAAGGGACTGAAGTTGAAACCGACTTTGGCCTTGATCCAGCGGCAGCAGCTGTTACCCCGACCCCCGCACCTGATGGAACTCAACCAGTTCGATACCACACAGTATTGACCGGCAAGGACCTTAAAGCGGTTGCGGTTACTCGCGGACAGTTAAATGAATATCTTGTTTCGATTGAATTCAACCCCGATGGTGCCACCGCTTTTTCCGAATGGACTTCGCAGAATGTTGGTAAATACCTGGGAATCGTTCTGGACAAGAAAGTGATCTCTTCACCGGTTATTAAAGTTCCCATCACCGATGGAGCTGGTGTAATTGAGGGTAACTTCACCGCCGAAACGGCAAACACGTTGGCAATTCAATTGCGCTACGGCTCATTACCCATCCCGCTGAATATTGAACAGATTCGTGTCATTGGCCCAACCTTAGGTCAGGACTCTTTGGACAAGAGTTTGCTCGCCGGCGTCATTGGTTTTATTATCGTGATGCTCTTCATGGGTATCTATTACAAGGTTCCCGGTGTTGTCGCTAATTTAGCACTGATTACTTATGCATTAATTACCTTAGCGATTTTCAAGATCATCCCCGTAACCTTGACCCTGCCTGGTATCGCTGGCTTCTTGCTGAGCACCGGTAGTGCACTTGATGCGAATATTCTTATCTTTGAACGCTTCAAAGAAGAACTTCGCAATGGCCGAACCCTGCGTCAGGCGATTGACCTGGGCTGGCGTCGTGCCTGGCCTTCCATCCGTGACTCAAACATTGCCGCATTAATCACCAGCGCGATCCTCTTCTGGTTTGGATCCACCTTTGGTGCGAGCTTTGTCAAAGGTTTTGCTTTGACCTTAGCTCTTGGTGTAGCGGTATCGCTCTTTACCGCTATTGTGGTCACTCGAACGTTCTTGGGTACTGTTATTGATGTCATCAAAGATCCCGAGAAGCGTCTGGGTTGGTTTGGGCTCTAAAAGGATCTTGCTATGTTGGATATTCTTGGTAAACGCTATTTCTTTTTTGCACTCTCATTGCTGGTGATTATTCCCGGCATTGTTATCCTGGCAATCAATGGTCTTCCACTGGCTATCGACTTCAAGGGTGGTTCCATTTTGGAAGTCCAATTCCCCACCACTACCTTGCCGGATACCGAATCGATTGTCAAACTGTACAATGATTTTGGCTTCAATGAAGTTCAGGTCCAAACTGCTGTTGGAGCGAATGGCGAGAAGAACACCCTGGTCATTCGATCACCATTTATGGATGATGAAACCAAAACCAAGTTGTTTGACACAATGAAAACTGATCTAGGTGTTAGCGACTTAGTCCTCAACCGCTTTGACAGTGTAGGTCCAGTGATTGCGGGTCAGGTAACCAATCGCGCCGCATTAGCAGTCGCAGTAGCTGCTCTGGCCGTGATTCTCTATATCACCTATGCTTTCCGCGGTATTCCGCACGCCTTCCGCTATGGTATCTGTGCGATTATCGCCATGTTCCACGACATTCTGATCGTGTTCAGTATCACAGGTATTGGCAGCATTTTCTTCGGCTGGCAAATGGACTCGATGTTCCTGACCGCTTTGTTGACTGTCATCGGCTTCTCTACGCAGGACAAAATTGTGGTGTTTGACCGCATCCGTGAAAACAGCCAATTCTTGCGAAAATTGCCCTTCGAGAAACTGGCCAACCACTCCATCATCCAGACTTTGCAGCGATCAATCAACACCCAGTTAATGACCGTAGAGTTCATGCTGCTAGCCTTAGCATTATTCGGTGGCGTAACAATGCGGGAATTTGCTGTGATTTTGTTAGTCGGTCTGTTCAGTGGTACCTATTCTTCAATCTTTGTTGCTGCACCTATTTTGGTTGTTTGGGAAAACAAAGAATGGCGGAACTGGTTCAAGGGTGGCAAACAGGCAGCTGCATAATCAAGAATTACAAGAGGAACGATTGATCTCCGATAATCACTTGCTCATGTCTTGTGAATTAGCCTGATCAAAACCTCATAGGGTTCTGGATGCTTGCTTCCAGAACCCTTTTTTCTATCATTCCCAAAATCCTAAAACCTCGGAGAAAATGATGGCTGTACAAACTAATAATGCTGAAGAACATGTACCGTTTAAGAGCCGTGTCTGGGTATCCGCTGCAGATGCATCTGTAGGAATACTTCAGACAATTGTCGGAGGCGGCGCGCTAACCTACTACTTTACCCGCGTGCGTGGGCTAAGTCCTGAATTAGCAGGCCTGGTTTGGATATTGTTCGGCATCTGGAACGCAATTAACGATCCGCTATTCGGCTTTATCAGTGACCGCACCAAAAGCAAATTAGGCCGGCGGAAACCATATATTCGCTATGGAGCGCCATTAATTTCATTGGCATTTATTATTTTGTGGCTCGATTTTCCAACCTCACAGGGGGTCATGTTTGCCCAATTCCTGATCGGCATGTTCCTTTACGATACGCTCTACACCGCGATTGCCACAAGTATCTATATCATGCCTTATGAAATGGCCGTATCAAACAAAGCACGCAGTGGAATCTTTTTGTGGAAAATCATATTTATGATCTTCCCCAATGTGTTGCCCTTTGTAATCGCCTCATTCCAACCTGGTCCTGGACAAGATCCAACCCAATACCGGATTATCATGATCGGTTTGGCTGTAATCATGGGATTGGTGGTTTATTTCAGCACCTTCTTCTATGAAGAAAAACATTTCCAACAAGAAGATGAGCAGCTTCCATTCCTAAAGTCATTGAAAGAAAGTTTTTCTAATTTCTCATTTGTCATATTTTTGGTAGTCAGTTTCACGGTGATGTACATTCAAACCTCGATTATGCAAGGGGTCGCTTATTACTTTGATGAAATTATGGCTAACCCTACCCCGTTGTATATCGGCCTGGCTGTTGGAATTGTCTCAGGCATCTTCTTGTGGATTAAACGGCGTGATATATGGGGTGTAAAAAAATCCCTGATCATCTGGCTGGGAATTTTCGCCCTTGGCTGCCTGGACATGATGCTTTTTGGCCGCATGGTACCTTTTGCCATCATTGGCTTTTTCCTGATCGGGGTTGGTTTTGCTGGCGGCATGTACTTAATCCCAATGATGAACGGTGATGTGATTGATTTTGATGAAAAGCGCACAGGCCTTCGCCGCGAAGGGATGTATGCGGGAATCAACAGCCTCGTAACCAAACCAGCCATCAGCCTTGCCCAATGGGCATTTCTTTCCATCATTACCGCGTATGGTTATGACCAGTCACTGGCAAAAGGCATGCAATCAGGGGGTGCCGAAACAGGCATTCTCACAGGTTGGATGCTGATCCCAGCGATTTTACTCCTTATATCGATGGTAACAACCAACTGGTATCCATTAGCCGGAGAAGCGTGGGATAAAACCAAGAAAGAATTAGCCGCACTGCATAAGGAAAAAGAGCGTCATGCTCTTGAACAATTAGGCTACAGGATCGCCAAATAATTTTTAAGATACTGATTACCCGGTCAAATGGATTGGCCGGGTATTTTTAATTTAAAGTGTCAAATATCACCCAAACTTCATACACCTTCGCATAGGGACTGTTTTTAAGAAATTGGTACAATAATATGTGCGTGATTCGTATTACTGCATTTTCGTATTCGCAGAAAATCCCTTAATCTTTCTAATCCCTATTTGAAGAAAGCGAGAATCCCCCTATGCGCAAAGAAGTTGTCCTGATCACCGGAGCAAATGGTGAAATTGGTCACGGCTTGATCTCTCATCTCGGCGAAGAAGGTAAGTACGGCATTCTGGCGCTTGATGTTCAACCTTTGGACGACTCCTTAAAACCCTATTGCCTGAAAACACTTCAGGGAGATATTTTAGACAATATGCTGCTGGGACGCCTGGTTGCCGAATATGAAATTCGCACCATCTATCATCTGGCATCCATTCTGTCCACCAAAGCAGAATACAACCCGGAAACAGCACATCGAGTCAATGTTGAAGGCACTTTAAATTTACTGCGCCTTGCAGTTGAACAATCCGCCTGGCAAGGACGACCGGTAAAATTCCTCTACCCATCTTCTATTGCTGCGTATGGTTTAAAAGACCTTGAGACCAAAAAATCAGAAGGCAAGGTCAAAGAATATTTATGGCTAGAGCCAACCACCATGTATGGCTGCAATAAGCTTTATTGCGAGCATCTTGGACGATATTACACGCGTCATTATCGCCAGTTGGCCGCAGATCGCAGCATGAATTCAGTTGATTTCCGCTGCATTCGCTTCCCAGGCCTGATCAGCGCCATTACGGTTCCAACTGGTGGAACAAGTGATTACGGACCAGAAATGCTGCACCATGCTGCACAGGGCATTCCTTATGCCTGTTTTGTTCGACCCGACACACAATTGCCGTTTATGGTTATGCCAGATGCGATCAAGTCTCTCTTGATGTTGGAGGCCGCCCCCAAGGAAAACTTACGTCACCTCGTATACAATGTCACCAGCTTTAGCCCAACCGCTCAAGAATTTTATGATATTGTGATGAATAATTTCCCGAATGCTAAGGTTACGTTTGAACCGCATGCCAGCCGGCAGGCAATCGTTGATTCGTGGCCTGGAGATGTTGATGACTCAAACGCCCGCAGAGATTGGGGCTGGAGTCCGGATTATGGACAAGACCGCGCATTTGACGAGTATCTCATTCCTGCTATTCGCCAACGCTATCAGGCATAACCAATTGATCTCATAGTCCTTTCAGGAGGGTTCAGGTATGGTTGGTTCAGAAAATGCCCCTTATACGCTATCAAGTGATCAAAAAGCCGCCCAAATCATGTTATATACCAATTTGGGTGTGTATTGGGGTGAAGTAGTTGTTGCTCAACAAATCAGAGTCAGCACCTGGCTTCGCACCACTGCTGCCCCTGAATCCATCACCCTGTACAATGCCAAGGCTTTAATCACCACCCATCCTGGCCAGCCAAAACCGATTGGCTTCCAAGAGATGCACATCTTTGCCAACCAGGTTCTGGCTTATCATTTGATGCCTCCACAGCAGGACCCGCTTGATTATGACCCAAGCGAACCCAACCGAAAAATGGTTTCTGTGACCGCCCTGATTGGGTCATTTCGGCTGGATGGATCAATGCGCATGTCAACCATTTCAAATTTGCGCCATTACCTGGATATAACCCGAGAAATGTTTACACCGTTATACGATGTCAAGATTACAAATACGATCTTGACTGGAATGGGCGCAATAAAGGTACCTTACGTTTTGCTCCGCCAGGCGACCAGCATTTTAGCCGTCACAAACGATTGATCGATCTATTTATAATCAATAAAAAGCAGGGACCTATTTGGTACCCTGCTTTTTTATTATTTTTACAAAATTCTAATACTTATGAAGTATGATTGGGAACGAATCAATACGAAACAGGAGGGAATCTTCCATGACTTCAGATTTTTCATATGCCCCTGGAGAAGCTGTACCATTTAAAGCAGAAACCAGGCAATTACTCGAAATATTAATTCATTCATTATATACAGATCGAGAAGTTTTTTTACGAGAGTTAATCTCAAACGCATCCGATGCCATTACTCGCTTAAATTTTGAAATGCTGACCAACCATGATGTGGTCGATCCTGAAGCTGAAGCTGCAGTTTGGATTAGCAGCGATGAAGAAGCAAACACATTAACCATCACAGACACTGGCATCGGCATGAATGCAGCCGAGTTAGCCCAAAATTTGGGTACCATTGCCCACTCTGGTGCCCGCGCATTTTTGCAGGCAGCCGAAGAAGGGAAAAACAATCTGGCAGATATTATTGGCCAGTTTGGCGTTGGATTTTATTCTGCCTTTATGGTTGCGGATTCGATAGAAGTTATCTCGCGCTCTTATCGGCCAACAGACCAGGCTGCGCGTTGGGTATCAACCGGCCAGGATACCTACTCCATAGAACCAGCTGAAAAAGTTACTCGCGGCACACAGGTTATTATTCACCTCAAAGAAGATGCAAAAGAGTTTGCTCAGACGTACCGGTTACGCCAAATCATCAAGAAACATTCAAATTACGTTCCCCATCCCATTTATTTGGGTACAGAGAATGAGCTGGCCAATGAACAGAACGCTCTCTGGCGTCAGCAGCCCAATACGGTTAGCCAAGAACAATATCAAGAGTTCTACCGCCAATTCACACTTGATATGGAAGATCCATTAATGAAAGTCCACATGGCGGTTGATGCTCCTGTTCAGTTATATGCCCTGCTTTTTATCCCTGCTTCATCCGAACGCGGATTTTTATCGATACGCAAAGAAGAAGGGATCAAGCTGCATGCCAGAAAAATATTGATTCAAGAGTATTGCAAAGACTTACTGCCCAATTTCTTACGTTTTATGGATGGTGTTGTAGATTCAGAGGATTTGCCCCTGAATGTTTCTCGTGAGTCAATCCAGTCTAATCGCATCATGGCTCAATTAAAAAAGATCATCACCAACAAAGTGATTGATCAGTTAAAAGCCATGAGTAAAGACTCTCCCCAAGATTATGAAAAATTCTGGTCTGTGTATGGCCGGTATATTCGTGAAGGGATTGCGATGGAGATGGATTATGAGAAATCACTGCTTCCATTATTGCGTTTCCATACCTTAAATCACCCCAATCAGTGGGTATCCCTTGAAGATTACCTTCTTCAAAAGCCAGCCAGTCAGGAAAAGATTTATTATCTTTTGGGTGAAGACGAAAGGGCATTGCTGCATAGCCCACATCTGGAAATGTTTAAAAAACAGGGCGTTGATGTCTTATTAATGGCTGACCCAATTGATCCATTTATGCTGATCCGCTTTACTGAGTTCGATGGGGTTAAATTAGCCAATGTAAGCAACGAAGAATTGCCCGAGCAGCCACAAGAAACCGAAACTTCTGAGAAACAAACAGAAGAAACGGCAGATGTTGGGATTTTAGAGCGGTTCAAAACCATCCTGGGCGAAAAAGTGCTTGATGTCCGCAGCACCACTCGTCTGGTTGAATCTCCAGCAAGGCTGGTTGATAAAGAAGGCAGCCTGAAACCTGAATATCAACGCATGTACCGCTTGCTTAATCAGGAATTTGAAACACCGGAACGAGTCCTTGAGGTCAACTTGAAACACCCGCTCGTGACAAACTTGAGCCGGATACCCCAGGGCGATCCATTGGAAAACTGGATCATCGAGCAAATTTATGAAGATGCGTTGTTGATTGAAGGTTTACACCCCAACCCAACAGATATGATCGATCGCATTCAACGGCTCATGGAAGCTGCCCTTAAGGCAAATCTAAGCTAATAACAAAATATCCTCGAAAAAAGCCCCCTGAAGATATCTTTTCTCATTTCAGGGGGCTTTATTATTATCGGTCAGGAATTGACAAATCGATCTTGCTGGCTTAATATATAAGATATACGATATATATTATATATCCAACCGCACGGATTTTGTGATTTGGGACACAGGGAGCGGTCACAGATTATAAAATGATGAATATACCTGAAATTCAGTACATTTGTTTGAGCATTTTTGCGTACAATGTTACAGGATGAACATGATGGATGAAGAGAAATTGCCAGCAAAATTTTGGCCAGTACCGGAAAGTTATACCCGGACAATCCCCTCTTCAGGTGAAAGTGGATCATTCTGGGAGAATCGGGGAGATCGACACCACGCCGGTGTGGATTTATATGCTCCCAATTTCGCTGCAGTTATTGCAACAGAAGATTGTGAAATTCTTGAAACTCTTGTCTTTACCTCGCCAGAGATTATCCCCTATTGGTATAAAACCTATTCTGTTATTACCCGTATAAACAGCGGGTTAATTATCCGTTATGCAGAAATGGGATCGATTTCTGTTAATCCAGGACAAAAAATTCACGCAGGTGAACCGATTGGCACTGTGGGAATCGTACTAAACAGAGAAAAAATTGGATCGGAGTCTCCTGAATATATCCAGAAACTAAAAAATTCTGGGCAATCATCCATGCTGCACTTCGAAATCCATCAAAAATATCCTTTGGATACCAGCTATTACCTCGGTGGAAATTATTTTCTTACCCAGGCACCGGTAACCTTATTGAATCCATCAAACTATCTGGCAGAAATTAATCAAACTGCCGGATGAAAATTTTTGCACATTACGAAAATATTTAAAATGTAAGGTATACTACAAGATTGTTTGGGCAGGGCAATCGAAATGCAATCAGCGCACACGGAACACCTAAACCAAACATCTTGTAATCAACACGGTTTACAAAACCTAAGGGTTTAAATCATATTTTGTTATTCAACCATCTAAGGAGGAATTACTGTGGATAAGCAAGTGATCAATGGTCTTTTACGGCCAAAATCAATCGCAATTGTTGGCGCATCAGCCACACCCGGCAAAATTGGTTACACCGTTGTTAAAAACGTGATCGAGAGCGGCTTTGCTGGTCCCATTTACCCGATTAACCCCAGTGCAACCGAAATTTTAGGCAAAAAAGTATATGGTTCACTCGCCGAAGTTCCCGGTGAAATTGACGCTGCCGTAATCACCGTTCCTGCGAAATTTGTCCCCCAGGTTGTGGACGAATGTGGTGCAAAAGGCGTTAAGGGTTTAATCGTCATCACCTCCGGTTTCTCCGAAGTTGGTCAGCGTGATCTGGAAAACGAGATTGTCACAAAAGCCAAATCCTACGGCATGCGCATCTTAGGGCCAAACATCGTTGGCTCACTCTCCAACTCAGACAAACTCAATGCATCATTTGCTCCGTTCCTGCCGCTGGCCGGAAAAGCCTCCTTGGTTTCTCAAAGTGGTGCCTTATTGATTGCAATGGATGCCGCCAGCTACACCCGCAAAGTCGGCTTCGATAAATTAATCTCGATCGGCAATATGTCGGATATCGATTTCGCCGATTTAGTCTCCTGGTTGGATGAAGACGAAAATACTTCTTGTATTTCCCTCTACATTGAAGGTTTCAAAGACGGCCGCGCCTTTATTGAAGCCAGCCGCAAAGCCCACAAACCCATCATCGCTTTGAAATCCGGCGTGTCGGCTCACGGTGCTGCTGCTGCAGCATCCCACACAGGTTCATTAGCTGGCGCAGCCAAAGTTTACGGCGCTGCCTTCCAGCAGGCTGGTGTTGTCCAGGCTTCTGACCTCGACAATTTATTTGACCGCACCCTGGCGCTCTCACTGCAGCCGCCAATGACTGGTGACAATCTCCTGATCATCACCAATGGTGGTGGTGTTGGTGTATTGGCTACCGACTCTGCTGAACGGTACGAAATCCCCCTCAAATTCGCCCCGCAGGATGTTCAGGCTGAACTGAAGAAACACATGCCCGAATTTGGCTCCGCGAAAAACCCCGTTGACCTGACCGGTATGGCTGGCACCGATTGGTATAAAGAGTCTGTGCGCTATTCCTTCGCTCACGAATGGGTTGACGGTTTGGTTGTGCTGTACTGCGAAACCGCTATGACCGACCCGCTAGAAATCGCCAAGGGTATCAAAGAAGCCGTTGACGAATCAGGCGTGAAAAACAAACCAATCACCGTTTCCTTTGTGGGCGGCGAGCAGTCAGATAAGGCAATGGCCTGGTTAGTAGAAAATGGCATCCCCGCCTATGGTGCTCCTGATCTGGCCGTGAATGCTATGGCTGCCCTGCGCGAATATGCTCGCATGAAATCCATGGTTTCCTTAAACGAAGAAGGCTGCGTTTCCAATGATCGCGAAAAAGCTTTGAAAGTGATCGCTGGTGCTCGCGCCGATGGGCGTGACAGCCTGACCGAGATCGAGGCTAAAGAAGTATTTGCAACCTACGGTTTGCCAATTACCACCACCAAATTATCCAAGAGTGAAGATGAAGCGGTTGCTTTGGCTAAGGAAATTGGTTTCCCTGTGGTTATGAAGATTGTCTCCCCCGACATTCTCCACAAGTCGGATGCTGGCGGCGTAAAAGTCAACATCAAAGACGAAGCATCCGCACGTGATGCCTTCAAAACCATTATGGCAAATGCAAAAGCCTATAAAGCCAATGCAAACATTCACGGTGTAGCAATTCAGGAAATGGCTCCTTGGGGAACAGAAGTAATCTTAGGTTCAGTCAATGACCCAACCTTTGGGCCAACCATGATGTTCGGTCTAGGCGGTATCTTTGTGGAGGTTCTCAAAGACGTCACCTTCCGTGTCGCTCCGGTTGCTTCCTCACAGGCACTTCGTATGCTGGGCGAAATCCGCGGTGCACCCATTTTGGCCGGTGTCCGTGGTGAAGCTCCCCGCGATCGACAGGCTCTCGCCGATGTGATCTGCAAGTACTCCAATATGATTCTCGACTTATCTGATGAAATTGCCGAATCAGACGCGAACCCTGTCTTGGTGTATGAAGATGGTAAAGGGCTCAAGGTCGTTGATGCCCGCATCATCCTGAAGAAAAAGTAAAAAATAAAACATGAAACAAAAAAGCTGTTCCGAAATCAGAACAGCTTTTTTGTTTGCTTATGAATTTAATTTTTTCCAGGCACCCACCCAGGGCGTACCAATCCGATTGCGCTCAGGAATCGTTATTTTATTCAGTTTTTGAGCAATTTGAGCCGCGGACATCGCCACCGTAGCCCAATCCTCACCAAGCAAAGCTTTTTTCACGGCATTTCCCAGCCGGCCAGACCATTCCCATTCCATCCGGAAGCGGTCTGCTTTAACCCAATAATCTCGTTTTTCCCACGCAGCAACGGACACATCGACACTTTCAGCAATTTCAATTAATGATAAAGCGATGTATGCCGCGCAGTCACGCGCAGTTTCGTTTGGTTCGGCCTGTTTCATGAGTTCGCGGATCGCTAACACAATCGCTCGCGTCAATTGATTACGTTGTTTTCCTGCCCCCTCAGGATAAATCACTCGGCTCAAAGGTTCCTCCAATGAAAAATAGACGATGAATTTTAATCGCGTCCATTATAAACGAAATTTTTGTTCTAGACACACAATCCGCAAAGCAGCAGCCGTACTTTTTTACCTTCAGGAATCTTAACACCACCAGAAAATTTATGATTTGCTTAGGGAGATCATATAAATAATTAATACTCATCACGTACAATATCAAAATCGGTTGATAGAATATTCCAAACCTGGACAATAAAACCGAAAAGCAACAAAAATCTTATACTGGTTGAACAAGAAACTATTAACATTACCATTCACGTGGTATAATTTGGGGTCGGACAGGGGAAGTGCTGGAATTGGCAGACAGGCATGACTTAGGATCATGTGCCGAAAGGCGTGCGGGTTCAAGTCCCGCCTTCCCCACTCCAATGTTAAAGAGACTTTATTTACAGAAGGAAAATTAAGTTGAAACTCGAACTCCAACCCCGCGAAGATCATCAGGTAAAAATTATTGCAGAATTTGATTCGGCAGCCCTGGAATCGTATAAACATCGCGCTGCTCGGAAAATTTCCCAGCAAACTAAAATTCCCGGTTTTCGCCCCGGTAAAGCCCCGTATGATGTCATCCGTCGCCATGTTGGTGATGAAGCACTAATCCAGCAGGCTGTTGAGGATTTAATTGACGCAGAATATGCCAATATCCTTAAAGAAGCAGATATCAAACCGGCTGCTGCTGGCGCCCTGGATGAAATTGTTTCAATGGATCCTCCCAAGTTTTCCTTTGTTGTACCGCTTGAACCAAAGGTTGAATTAGGCGCATACAATGATGTCCGCATGGATTACAACCTGGAAGCAGTTACGGAAGAGGATATCAACGAATTTTTAAACCGGATGCAGACCAGCTATGCTACGGCTGAACCTGTGGAACGTCCTGCCGAAAATGGCGATTTGGTGTACTTGATGCTCAGCGGCAAGCTGACAACACCTGCTGACGGCGAAGAAGCGATTGTCTTCCCAGAACGCCCTGCCCAATTCATTATTGGCAACGACGTAATGCAAGAAAAGAATTGGCCATTCCCCGGTTTCACTGATCAATTGGTTGGAATGAGCGCCAACGATTCAAAAACAATGCTTCACACCTTCTCAAACGAAGAAGAAGATGAATCAATTAAAGGCAAAGAAGTTGAATTTTCGGTAACCGTTCAATCGATTAAGGCATTACATCTGCCTGATTTAGATGACAGCTTTGCTCAAACCGTTGGACAATTCGAAACAATTGCCGACCTGCAGGCAGCAATTCGCCGCCAGTTGGAAGAAACTCGCCGTCAGGAAACTGACGACAAATTCTTTGTTGAATTAATTGACAAAATCATTGAACAGGCAACAATTAAATATCCGCCGCAAATTCTGGAAGATGAAGTTGAACACACCCTCAATCATCTGAAAGAAGACCTTGAGCGGCAGGGTATGGAACTGGACACCTATTTCAAGATGATTAATAGTTCTCGCGAGGCGTATGTTGAAGAACAAATTCGCCCAATGGCACGCAAACGTGTAGAACGCTCGCTTGTATTAGATGAAATTGGCCGCGCTGAAAAAATCGAACTCAATCGAAAAGATTACGAAGAAGCGATTAACAGTACGGTAATGGAACTGAGCAGTATGCCAAAGCCGAAAGGCCAAAAACGTGTCAGTGATGATGTAATCAACGCTATGACGATGAATGCTGTATCGCGCAAATACAACCAGCTCATCTTACGGCGTTTAAAGTCGCTTGCGACTGGCCAACCTGAAGAAACCACAGAACCTGTAGAAGAACCCAAGGCAGAAGAAACTCCTGAAACCGGAGCAGCGGAAAGTACAGAAACCGCTGAATAATCAATGCTGTTCTTAGTTTGTTGGCTGAACAAGGAGTAGATATGTCAGTCTCGAATTTTCAATCAGTTATTCCGATGGTCATCGAATCCTCGGGTCGTGGTGAACGAGCCTACGACATCTATTCGCTCCTGCTGAAAGAACGCATCATTTTCCTGGGTACGCCGATTGACGACCAAGTTGCCAATCTCATCGTGGCACAGTTACTATTTCTGAGCCGCGAAGATCCCGAAAAAGGCATCCAGATGTATATTAACTCGCCTGGCGGGCAAATCTACGCTGGTTTGGCCATTTACGACACCATGAAGATGATCCCGAACAAAATCAGCACGGTTGCAGTGGGTGTCACCGCCTCGTTTGGTACCGTACTGTTGGCAGCAGGTACCAAAGGCCAACGGTATGCGTTACCTCATGCCACAATCCACATGCACCAACCGTTGGGCGGTGCGCAAGGTCAGGCATCCGATATCGAAATTCAAGCAAAAGAAATTCTGCGCTTGAAAGCCCGCCTCAACCAGATTATGTCCGATAGCACCGGTCAAACGCTGGAAGTCATTGAGCGCGATACCGAACGGGATTACTATTTGGACGCTAATGCCGCTGTTGAATATGGGTTAATTGACCAGGTATTAACTCCCCCAGAGAAGTAAGCCTGGAAAGTTCGCAACTCTTGTGATATCCTCTTAGCCGGATGGTCTAGCCATCCGGCTTACTTTATCAATAAGGCAAATCCACTTATGAACGTATCTGATCATCTTCCCATCCGAGCCCTGATTTTAGACATGGATGGTGTTCTCTGGAAAGAAAACACTCCCATTGGTGATTTAGAAAAAATCTTTCGGCGAATCGAAAGCGCCGGCATTAAAATTATGTTGGCTACCAATAACGCCACTCGCACCCCAGAACAATACCAGGAAAAATTAGCCTCATTTAAAGTCCACATTGCAGCGCATCAGATTGTGAATTCGGCAACAGCGGTTGCAATTTACCTCAAAAACAGATTCCCAAATGGTGGAAAAATTTTCGTTGTCGGAGAAAGTGGCCTCAAACAGGCAATCCAGGACCAAGGTTTTGAAATTAGTGCAGATAATCCGCTGGCAGTAGCTGCCGGTCTAGACCGGCAAATCACATACGAAAAGCTAAAAATTGCGACATTATTGATCCGCAGCGGTGTCCCCTTTATTGGATCAAATCCTGATCGCACGTTTCCAAGCCCAGAGGGATTAATCCCAGGTGCAGGCACAGTACTTGCTGCGATTGAGGCATCAACCGATGTGAAACCAGAAATTGTCGGCAAGCCTTTTACCACTTTATATCAAATTGCGCTGGATCGTTTAGGAACCAATCCGGCAGAAACCCTGGCCGTAGGAGATCGGTTGGACACTGATATTTTGGGTGGCTACCGTGCGGGATGTAAAACCGGGCTGGTTTTAACCGGCGTCTCAACCCTGGAAGAATTGCGCAGCTGGTCTCCACAACCAGATATCATCGCCTCTGATTTAGAATCACTTGTCGAATCTGTGATATCTTATAACCATGGAAGCTAAAACAAAAATATTAATTTATGATGTGGATCTTGAGCAGCTTACCCAGATTGTAAAATCATGGGGAGAGCCAGCCTACCGCGCAAAGCAAATATGGCAGGGTTTATACCAGCAATTTTGGAACACTGCAGAGCAATTCACCACGCTGCCCCAATCGATTCGCTCAAAAATAGATAACGAATTTGAGTTTGTTCATTTAGTTCCGCAACAAGTATTGCATTCCAGTGATGGCGAGACAAAAAAAACACTGTTCATCTTGCCTGATCAGAAAGCCATAGAAGCAGTTTTAATGTGGTATGACCGCCGGCGAACATTATGCATCTCCACACAAGCAGGGTGCGCAATGGGCTGTGTCTTCTGCGCTACTGGACAAATGGGCTTCAAGCGCAATCTCTCTTCCGGAGAAATTGTGGAACAGGTTTTGTATTACGCCCGTATGTTGAAAGAAGAGGGTGAGCAGGTGACCAACATCGTTCTAATGGGCATGGGCGAACCTTTTCATAATTATGAAGCAACAATGGCCGCTATTGACCGGTTAAATCACCCGGACGGCATGAATCTAGGGGCAAGGCGATTTACCATCTCAACGGTCGGCCTGATTCCTATGATTCAACGATTTGCACAGGAAAAACGCCAGGTCAATCTGGCAATCAGTCTGCATGGTTCGAATAATGAATTACGCTCCAGCATGATGCCAGTAAATAAAAAATACCCGATTGAGGACTTGATTCAGGCATGTCGTGATTATGTTGCAATCACAAACCGCCGGATTACATTTGAGTGGGCATTGATTGAAAATGTAAACGACACTGTTCCAGTTGCTCAAGAATTAGCCCAACACCTGAAAGGACTCCTTTGCCACGTAAATTTGATTCCACTTAACCCCACTACCCAATATTCTGGAAAAGGCAGTACCCGCCAGCGAGCAGAAGCTTTTAAGGCTGAACTTGAAAAACAAGGCATTCCGTGCACAATCCGGATGCGGCGAGGGATCGATATCCAGGCAGGCTGCGGGCAGCTAGCGACAAAGGTAAATTCTTAATCCAATATTCTCTTATGATATAATCCGATCCGCTATGGCAGATATTTTTAGTAAATGGAAAGAAGCATTATCTCGTACCAGCAAAGCCACCTTTGGTAAGCTGGCTACGATCATTGGCGCAACCGAAATCACCCAGGATACATGGGATGATCTGGAAGCATTATTGATTCAATCAGATATTGGGATTGAAACTACTCAGTCAGTATTGCAATCATTAAAAAAGAAGGTCAATCAGGAAGGTATCACCAGCGCTGAAGAACTTCGCTTGGTATTACGCACTGAATTAATCAACCGACTGGATGAACCACCTCAGCTTGATTTTTCCAACTTGAAACCTGCAGTCATTTTGATTGTCGGGGTCAATGGTTCCGGAAAAACTACAACCATTGCAAAGCTAGGAAAAATGTTTACCCAACAAGGGAAGAAAGTATCCTTAGGCGCGGCTGATACCTACCGGGCTGCCGCGGTTGACCAATTGCAAATTTGGGCAGATCGGCTAAAAATTCCGATTGTTACTGGTCAACCGGATGGCGATCCAGGTGCCGTTGCTTTTGATGCGATTCAATCGGCTGTTGCCAAGAACATGGACTTGGTATTAATTGATACTGCCGGCCGTTTGCACACGCGCTACAACTTGATGGAAGAACTAAAAAAGGTTTATCGTGTGTCTGGTAAAGCTTTACCCGGCGCTCCCCATGCCATATGGCTTGTTTTAGATGCCACAACCGGACAAAATGCACTGCAACAAGCACGCGCATTTAAAGAAGCAGTTAAAGTTACCGGTGTAATTTTAGCAAAATTAGATTCTTCAGCTCGCGGTGGAATGGCGTTTGCAATTCAACGCGAGTTAGGGTTACCCATTTTATTTGCCGGACTGGGCGAACAACCGGACGATTTTCAACGATTCGACCGAGAATCCTTTGTCGATGGGATTCTAGGCTAACATTGGAGGAATTATGCAAGATTTAATCGACCGCTTGTCCGAGTGTAACACTCGCATCCAAGAACTCCTGGTGCATCTTTGACTTAGATGCACAGAAAATTACATTAAAGAACTTACAAGAACAATCTGAAGATCCCACCCTCTGGGATAACCGGGAACGGGCATTAAAGGTAATGAAAGACCTTTCAGAGTTACGGGATGAGATCGAGGGTTGGGAAAAACTTCAAATAAGAATTCACGATGCCTATGAGATGGTTGAATTAGGCGATGAATCGCTGCGCTCTGAACTAGAAGCCGAAACGATCGAACTAGAAAAAGAACTGGATCAGCGAGAATTATCCACCCTGCTTTCCGGCACGTATGATCGGGGGAATGCATTACTCGCCATTCATGCAGGAGCTGGCGGAACTGATTCCCAGGATTGGGCAGG
>JAJUJY010000103.1 GCA_029265085.1 Chloroflexota bacterium | reverse complement strand
TGATGAATCATTTGCAACTTTCAGTGAAAAAATTTATTACGAAAATATCAGTCCGGATGATTTAGCCTGGTGGCAATATGCGCGTATTGATTTTTATGAACCACAGGGGTTTATTAACCAATCGGTTTATGATTATAGCGGATTTATACCCTATCGAAATGCAGTATATCTTCGAGGGGCAATATTTTTGGAGAATTTACGTAAAGAATTGGGTGAAGAAACCTTTTGGCGAGTTATAGAAGCGTACTATTCCCAATATTCTGGTGGAATAGCGACTAAAGCGTCGTTTTTCGACATCGTAGCGCAAATTAATGGGGAACCAATTCCGCAAGAGTTACAGGATCAATATTTTGCAAAGTAAAAATTCAAAAATATAGGCAAATAATTCGTGTAGCCATTCGAGCGAGCTTAACGCAATAAAACTATCTTGATTTCACGAAGCGGGTGAGTGGTTGATTCACCCGAATAAAATAGACATTGATCCTGGTCGCAATAATATAATTCCATCCAATTACCAATGGACCGTTTTATGTCCTCGATATCTTGTTTTTGTTTAACCATTTGGTTTTGGTATTTTTGGACCAGGTTTTTTCGCTGCCAAAAATACAAACCATAAAATAGTATTAAAGCAGCAAGCACAAAGAATAAATAATTTGATTGAGTTTGATATATTCCCAATAAAAAGACAGGCAGTATTCCAGTTAAGATAAATATGACCCAATCTGGATTTACAGGCCGTACAACCTGCTTGGGAGCTTCAGGCGGCGCAAGAATTATCCCAAGTGATTTAATCTTTTCCGCAGGCAGCCCAGTTGTAATTTTCGCATTATCTTGGATTGATTTGTTGAGTAATGGTCGTTGAAGCGAGAGATATTCCATGTAAATGTGGCTGGCTTTATAAACGCATCCGGGTTGGCTGCAATGCGGGCAACTAATTTGGTTCGAGATGGTTGGCATATTATCGGAACCCCCAGCTAAAGGCTACAATCCCTAGCGATATTATGAGCCACCAAAGCTGATTCCCGTACGGTATATTTATTATATTCTGGTTGAGAAGAATCCCGATCACTATAAATACTAACCCAAAGACTGCAATGATTTTATCCGAAGCCCGTGTGCTAAGAATTGAAAACCGAGAGTATGTTGAACCCTGAGGTGGATTTTTAATTTTCGCGCGCTGGATAATGATTAAGCGTAAATAGAAAACCAAAACTGAAACAACAATCACAATTGTACCGATGTCAAATTTCATATTAAGCACCCTGGCAGAAATTGAAGTGCCAAAATTGTATCAGAAAGTATAAAGAAAACGAAAGAAAATGCGCATAGCCAATAATGGAAATTGATTTTCTAATAATTAAATCTATTCACAAATAAATGATTTTCGGATAAAATCACGCCCGAACTTTACACATTCCACTTTATCAAGGATTGAGATCGTGACAAATCCCTTAAACAATTCTTGCACCAGGGCAGGAGATTATGAGTAAATCCTACTTAATCTTTTTGTTCAAAGAATTATTAAGCGGACAAATGTCTCAAAATATATTTAAATTTTCCAATTCTTTCCGAGAAAAGCCTCAAAAACAAAAGCTCAATTTGTCAAATAATATAAAAAGGAAGTGGTCAAAATCATTATTATGACCGCTTCCTTTTTTATATTTAGGTTTTAAGTATTTTATTTTTTCGCCAAAGAAGGAGTGCATGATGAGTACAGAAACAACAAAGAAAACAGGGGTGATAGGTTATCTTCCCAATGATGTTCCACCCATTGGGGGATTGTTAAGCCTGGGATTTCAGCAAGTGTTAACTATGTTCCCAGCGACGGTTTTAGTAGCTATTTTAACAAAATTCGATGTTGGCGTTACTTTGATGGCCAGCGGGATTGGCACAATTATCGCTCTGCTTGTTTCTGGACGGCGAATTCCATTGTATTACGGGTCAAGTTTTAGCTATATCACAGTTGTTGTAACAACAATGAGTTTGTACGCAAAAGATTGCTTTGCAGACCCAAATCAATATTATTGTCCTGAAGGGGTGCGGATTGTTCAGGTTGGTATCATCGCAACCGGCATTCTAGAAATCCTGGTTGGTTTGTTGATTATGCGGATTGGCAAAGAAGCGCTTGACCGGGTGTTGCCGCCTGTAATCACTGGTAGTGTTGCCATTGTAATTGGAATTGCATTAGCAGGTGCAGCGCTTGGTATGGCATCAAACAATTGGGTTGTTGCCTTAATCACGCTCATCGCAACCATTTTGTTTTCTGTTTACTTACAGGGCAAGGGATTAATTGGGATGCTGCCGATCTTATTCGGTGCAATCGTAGGTTATTTAACTTCAGTTTTCTTTGGCCAGGTGGATTTTTCAATTATCGCAAAAGCGGAGTGGGTAAGGATGCCTGCGGTTACTTTTCCCGCATTTTCTGATCCGAACGCGTGGGCATCCGTTATTGGTATTGCATTAATCGCAATTGCCACTATTCCTGAAAGCACTGCTCACTTATATCAGATGAGTCTGTACATTGATCAATTGGCGAAAGAGCTTGGTCGAAAACCCTTGGAAATCAAGCGGTTGATTGGCTTAAATTTGGTTGCCGATGGAAGTGACGACATCATTGTCGGTTTCCTAGGGGGATGTGCCGGAACGAATTACGGTGAAAACAATAGTTTAATGGCAATTACGCGAAATTATTCTGTTGCAGTGTTAATGGCTGCCGGCGTAATTGCCATTTTGCTTGGGTTTGTGGGGAAATTGGCAGCAATTGTTAATACATTACCTCCCGCGGTTACTGGAGGATTGTCAATTTATTTATTTGGCGTCATTGGTATGCAAGGTATTGCTTTGATCCAATCCGAAAAGGTGAATTTGTTTGAGCCCCGCCAATTAGCTGTTGGTGCGATTATCTTAATCACTGGCATTGGTGGAAATCTTGGTCTTCCAGACGGCCTATACCCATTCAATATTCCTGTAATCTTCCCGAATGGCATTCCTGCAATTGTCTTCTCTGCCATTTTAGGGATTTTGATTAACTTGATTTTCTTGATTTTACCTCCTGCGAAATTTGGTATTCAAGAACGTGAAAACATAAACTGATCTTCTTTTTCTTGAACAGCCCTCTGAGAGAGTTTTCGCGGGCTGTTTTTTTATCCTAGCAGAATTGAATTAATGGATTAAAATAGTTTTAAATCCTTATGAAATCACCTGAAAGAATTCCTTATCCACGCAATATTTTTCAACGCAATGTAGTGCGGATAGCAGGCAAACTGCTATTGCCCTTGTTGGCGCGGCCGGTTATAAAGGGGATAAAAAATCTTCCTGCTAAGGGACCAGTCATATTAGCTGGAAATCATGTGGCCATTATGGAAATTGTTATGATGGCTGTATATTCTCCATACCAGGTGGAATTTATTGGGACTGGCGATATACCGATTGATCCTAATTTTGCTGGATTGGCCAATTTTTATGGGTTTATTCCAATACAACGTGGAAATATAGATCGAGATGGAGTTAAAGCAGCTGTTGATGTATTAAATCAAAATGGAGTCATTGGAATATTTCCTCAGGGTGGGATTTGGGATACGACGGTAAATCAGGCCAGGATTGGCGTTGCGATGTTAAGCCACCTTGCAAAAGCCCCAATTGTGCCAATTGGATTTGGCGGAATGCAAGGCGCTCTAAAAATGATTGGGCAATTGAAACGACCAAAACTCATCATGAATATTGGCGAAATGATTCCCCCAGTCGATATCAGCCCTGAAAAAGGAAGTCGGAGAGAAATATTAGAAAAAGCAGCGAACCAGGTATTGGAAAGAATTGTTTCCTTAATGCCTGCTGAAGAGCGTATTACGAAAAATACGCGCCAGAATGAATCTTTTGGGGTCGCAATTGAGGTATTTTCTGATGATGGGGCTGTAATTCCTTTGCCCATCAATGTCGATGCAGCTCATTTCGAAGCTTTAGGACGCTTTTTCCATTACCCCATTTTACTGGATGCTTTAAAGAGAAATTTACATTTACCGGTAGAAGATCTGGAAAATTTAGATAAAAAACCTGACCCTCATAAGATTCAAGCTGCTTGCCAAACAATTTTAGATTATCTAAAGATCAATCCAGGATTTTTTACTTATCGCTTTGGTATGGATATGGGCATTGCCATTGCAAATGGATTAAATGATTTGGCTGATTTGGCAAAATGGTGTGACTCAAAGCGGTACACCTTGAAAATAACTCCGGTTTACTCTTATACAGACCCGGCTACGGGGGAGATATTTGTTGAAAAAGGGCAAACAAGTGCCCATAAAATGTAAATCGATGGTAAACCCGATTTCACGCCGGCAATTTTTAAAAAATAGCTTATGGGGGATTATCGGACTGATATTCCCTCCATCCATTTTTGTCGATTTATCGACAAGCACAGATGCTATACACCGGTGGTTCCGTGTTACTGTCGAGGTGATCAATGTTCGTGAAAAACCTGAAGCGAACAGTCTGGTGATTGCGACACGGCAGCGCGATGACTTAATACGTATTTATGAAATAATTCGCACTGAAAAAGGCAGGAATCCTATCTGGTACCGTGTGCCTGGCGGATATGTGCACAGCGCTTATTTACAACCAGTAGAAGTCAAATTTAACTCACCCGAAACATTTATTCCTGGCACCGGATATCTGGCAGAAATAACGGTCCCATATAGCCGTGCGTTTACTATTTCAAAAAACGGAAAATGGGATCCCATATTCAAGGTTTATTATGGGTCAGTGCACGTCGTTAAGGATGTAATTGAGGATGCTGCACACAATTTATTTTATAAAATCGAAGATTTTTATCAGCGTAATTATGTTGTTTCTGCAAATCACCTTAGAATCATCCGCCAAGAAGAATTATCGCCCATTTCTCCGGATGTTCCAAATGATCAAAAATGGTTAGATGTCTCAATTGGTAATCAAACTCTGATTGCGTATGAAAAAGGTGTTCCAGTCTTAACTACAAATATCTCCTCAGGGATTAAACCACTTGTTCCGCCCGAACATGATGAGATTTCAACTGAAACACCGCTTGGAGATTTTCATATTGTAATTAAATCTCCTACACGACACATGGGACAAACCAGTTTGAGTGCTGTTCCAGGGCAGGGATCGTTAGCAGGTGTTCCTTGGGTGTCTTTTTTCGATGAAAAAGGGTATAGCATCCATGGAACGTACTGGCATGCGAATTTTGGTGTGCGTATGAGTCATGGCTGTATCAATATGAGAAACGAAGATGCAAAATGGATTTATCGTTGGGCAAACCCAAAAATATTCGAATCAACAAAACAAGTGGATGGATGGGGAACACGGATATCCATCCATGAATAAACCCAACCAGCATTCTATACAGCTTGTTGGGTTTATTCATTATTCTCTTCGTGAAAAACTAATCTTCTTCGTTGAGAGGTTTATTTTTTAAGATTAACTCGATTTTTTCTGTCATATCTGGAGTAATTTTTTCTACAATATCCAGCGCCTTCATGTTTTCTGTTACCTGGCCAGGTTTACTTGCTCCCGTAATTACTGTGCTTACATTGGGATTTTTTAAACACCAGGCTAATGCGAGTTGAGCTACACTGCAACCTAAATCATTTGCGACAACCTGTAATTTTTTTACTTTTTCAATGCGATCTGGAAGGATAACACTGTCTTTTAGCCATTCGTAACCAGCCAGGGAACCGCGACTACCTTCCGGGATGCCGTCGTTATATTTCCCTGTCAGGACGCCAGAGGCTAATGGACTCCAAATTGTTGTTCCATAACCTAATTCTTTATATAACGGCGCATATTCCTGCTCTACGCGTTCACGGACAAACATATTGTATTGTGGTTGCTCCATGCTAGGAGGTGTCAGACCGTATTGGCGAGCGACTGCATCAGCGCGCATAATTTCGGATGCGCTCCATTCTGATGTTCCCCAATAGAAAGCCTTTCCTTGTTTAATCAATATATCCATCGCTCGAACTGTTTCCTCAATGGGTGTATCAGGGTCGGGACGATGACAGAACACCAAATCTACATAGTCCATTTGCAGCCGGCGAAGGGCATTATTCATGCCTTCCATGATATGCTTATGGGAAAGACCGCGATCATTGACACCGCGCCCACCCCAGAAAATTTTCGTGGAGATGACGAGGTCTTCACGACGCCAGCCCAATTTTTTCAAAACATTTCCCATGACAATTTCGGCATTCCCATTTGCGTATGCTTCAGCATTATCAAAAAAATTAACCCCAGCTTCAAATGCCGCGACCATACATTTTTCAGCAATTTCTTCGCCGACTTGACCACCATAGGTAACCCATGCGCCAAGTGATAATTCGGAAATTTTTATCCCAGCTTTCCCAAGATGTCGGTATTTCATGATCAATCTCCTTTGTTTGTTTTCTTGATTTTACCTTGTTCTAGCCAGAAGCTCTTTGACTGGATATAATTTGTAACATCTTTTCCGGAGAAATATGCTATGACTTATGAAGATTATCTATACCCAGAAATTGAACCATATCGAACAGGTGTGTTAGCTGTTTCAAACCGTCATACTCTCTATTTCGAAGAAGTGGGAAACCCAGAAGGAATGCCTGTTGTGTATCTTCATGGCGGGCCTGGTGGTGGTATCAGTGCTTTGTCACGCCGTTTTTATGATCCAGCGTTCTATCGGATCATATTATTCGACCAAAGAGGGGCTGGTAAGAGTACGCCGTATGCAGATCTCACCGAAAACACTACCTGGGATTTGGTAGCAGATATAGAGAAAATTCGCACATACCTTGGAATTGAAAAGTGGTTGGTTTTTGGAGGAAGTTGGGGAAGTACATTAGCCCTTGCTTACGCAATAACCCATCCGGACAAAGTAGTTGGGCTTATCTTAAGAGGTATATTCCTGGCGAGGAAAAAAGAAATTCATTGGTTTTATCAAAGCGGTGCATCGAATATATTCCCTGATTTCTGGCAAGGCTTTATCCAACCGATACCGGTTGAGGAACAAAACGATCTTGTTGGTAGTTATTACCGTCGTTTAACATCAGAGAATCAAGCAACACAAATCGAGGCGGCCAAAGCCTGGAGTAAGTGGGAAGCTGCGACTTCGCGTTTGTTCCCTGACGAAATTGCGATTCAACGTTTTGATGATCCTCAAGAAGCATTGTCTTTTGCTAGAATTGAGTGCCATTATTTTATTAATGATGCTTTTATGGAATCGGATTATTTTCTTTTGGAAAAAGCTAAAGATTTATCGTCAATTCCATGTCGCATCATCCAGGGCCGTTATGATATGGTTTGTCCAATTGTCACAGCCTGGGAATTAAAGCAAGCCATGCCGTGGGCAGATATGCGGATTATTCCAGATGCCGGCCATTCCATCAAAGAACCAGGAGTTGCGAAAGAGTTGATTCAAGCAACCAATGATTTTAAGAAACATTTTTAGGCGCCCATGGATCCAGAAGCAGTTCGTAATTTATTAGAACAAGTTAAATCCGGTGACATTGATATTGACGCTGCCCTTTCCAGGTTGCGGGATTTACCATTTGAAAACGTCGATGAGTTTGCTTTGATTGATAATCATCGTGCGATTCGACGAGGGTTCCCAGAGACCATCTTTGCCCAAGGGAAAACGGCCGGCCAGGTTTTAAAAATATTTCAGCACATGGCTGATAACGGCTCAAATGTTTTGGCTACCCGTGTTTCACAAGAGCAATTTGAACAAATGCTTCCTGATCTACCCAAGGGGACTGTATACCATTCTTTAAGTAGAGTGCTGTATTTGCAGCAAATTCACACCCCCCTAAAAGAAGGTATTGTCGTTGTGACTGCGGGAACATCAGACATCCCTGTTGCAGAAGAAGCAGCAATTACAGCAGAATTGATGGGGCATTCAGTAGAACGTGTTTTTGATGTGGGCGTTGCCGGTCTTCACCGAGTCATTAATAAATTACCAATTCTTAACAAAGCAAATGTTGTGGTCGTGGTTGCGGGGATGGAAGGGGCCTTAGCGAGTGTGGTGGCTGGCCTGGTCGCAGTACCAGTTATTGCTGTTCCAACAAGTATTGGCTACGGAGCAAGTTTTCAAGGGTTGGCCGCATTATTGGCGATGCTAAACAGCTGTGCAAATGGCGTTTCTGTTGTTAATATTGACAATGGATTTGGCGCTGGAACTATGGCAGCAATGATTAATCGGATGATACGGTGACACAAGATATGGAAATCGATCATCAAGAACCTGAACAAAAATACAAGATATTGATGGAATATCTATCCTCGCTTGAAAGGGTGGTGGTAGCCTATTCGGGGGGCGTGGATAGCAGCCTGTTGTCCGGATTGGCATTTCAGGCCTTAGGCAAAAATATGCTTGCGGTTACGATCAATTCTCCAGTAGAAGAGCCTGGACAACTTGAGAGCGCAAAAAAATTTGCACAGGAGATCGGATTTCCTCTCGAAATTATTGATTACAACGACTTGACATCTCCGGTTTTTCGCCAAAATCCTGTTGATCGATGTTATCACTGTAAGCTAAATCGGCTTGGAATGCTCAAGCAATTGGCTGTGCAACGGGGATATGATTTTGTCTTAGAAGGCTCCAATGCTGATGACTTGTCTGATTATCGTCCTGGAAAACGTGCAGTAAAAGAATTGGGAATCTTAAGCCCTTTTGTTCAATTTCAATTTCGAAAGGCTGATATTCGTAATCTGGCTCGCTTATTAGGATATTCTGTTTGGAATAAGCCTGGGTCACCTTGCCTGGCGACAAGGTTTCCTTACGGCACAGAAATAACACAGGAAAAATTAAGGCAAATTTCTGATGGCGAAACAAAATTAAAAAGCATTGGGCTTACGTCAGTGCGATTGCGAGTCCACAATGCTATTGCCCGAATTGAATGTAATCCGGGTGAAATACAACTTTTGATAAATCATCGAGACGAGATTGTGGAACATATTAAATCATTGGGATTCCAATACGTTACGCTTGATCTGGAGGGGTATCGATTGGGAAGTCTCAATATAGGGATAACCGAATGAAAATTGCCTATTGCGATTGTTTCTCTGGTATTAGCGGGGATATGTTTTTGGCTGCCTTAATTGATGCCGGCCTGCCTATCGAAGTTCTTGGTGACGAATTAAAAAAATTAAACCTTATAGAATTTCATCATATTTTCCAAAAAACTGTGATGAAAAATTCTATTTCTGCTACATCGATTGTTTTTGATATTGACGAGACCGGAACTCATCATCGTCATTATTCTGATATCTGCCGGCTTATCAATGCAAGTGCACTTTCAAATTCAGTCAAAGAAAGATCTTTGTGTATTTTTGAAAAACTTGCAATGGCAGAAGCCAAAATCCATAACGTAAAGATCGATGACGTGCATTTTCATGAAGTTGGCGCCGTTGATTCTATATTGGATATTGTTGGGGCAGCGATCGGTTTAGATTACTTTCAAATTGGCTCATTATATTCTTCGTCTATTCCAATGAGCCATGGTATTGTGAAAACCCAACATGGTGATCTGCCACTGCCTGCCCCTGCAACGCTTGAATTAATCCGAATTGCAAATGGGATTGTGAAATCATCTCCAGCCAGCATCGAGCTTGTCACCCCAACAGGGGCAGCGATACTGGCTGCGTTTGCTACATTTTCAATGCCAGAAATGCGTTTGGAGAGAATTGGGGTTGGCGCTGGAAAAAAAGACCTTGAATGGCCGAATATCATGCGATTGTGGATTGGTGAAACAACGGAAAATTTATCATCTTTGATTCAGATGGATACAAACATCGATGATATGAATCCGCAGTTATTTGGGAATGTCATGGGAAAATTGTTTGAAGTTGGGGCATTAGACGTATTTTTTACCCCAATTCAAATGAAAAAAAATCGCCCTGCAACAATGATATCCGTTATCGCAAAAAGAGAGCAAGAACAGAAACTGGCAGAGCTGATCTTGCGGGAAACATCTTCTTTTGGAGTAAGGATTCATCCTGTATACCGTTTTGAGAGTCCGCGAACATTTAAAACTGTACCAACCCAATATGGTGATATCCAGGTGAAGGTGAAATATGAAATCGACACGGGGAAAATCATCCAATGGACACCGGAATACGAACAGTGTACAGCGGCGGCACATGCTGCTGGTGTTTCTACACAGGCAGTTATCTTTGAAGTATTATTGGCGGCAAAAGAATTGTTTTAGCACATAAGAAAAACAGCCTGAATCATTTCAAGCTGTTTTTCTTAAGACGAGACTGTAATTTTTTTAGATGGAAAAGTTGGCCGTTGCCATGCTGGCAATCGTGCGGCCGATGGAGATTGATGCAGTGGCTGCAGGGGAGGGAGCATTTAAAACATGGATCATTCTGGGCGCTTCAACGATTCGGAAGTCATCCACCAATGCCCCCGTCGAATCGAGCGCTTGAGCGCGGACACCAGCTCCACCTCGCGAAACATCCGATTCTTTCAATTCCGGCACCAATTGCTGTAATGCTTTCACAAAAGCAGCTTTGCTCAGAGAACGATAAAACTCTCCTATACCAGTTTTCCAATACTTTGTCGCCATTTTCCAAAAGCCAGCATAAAAGCCATATTGGATCATGTCTGATATAGAAATACTGGTCATTTTATAGCCTTCTCGTTTAAAAGCCAAAACAGCATTGGGGCCTGCTTCAATTCCACCTGTTACTCTGCGTGTGAAATGTACACCTAAAAACGGGAACCGCGGATCAGGCACGGGGTAAATGAGGTTGTTTACCAAATAATGCTTTCCGGGGACAATATCATAATATTCTCCTCGAAATGGAATGATCTGCAGCCGTGGATTTACACCAGCCATTTTAGCGATCCGATCAGAATATAAACCTCCGCAATTGATCATATTTTTTGCCTGATAAGCACCCGATGTTGTTTCTAGTACAAAATCGGCTGAATTGTGAATGATATTTTTCACTTTGCTATTCGTTTTAATTTCGCCACCCGCTTTTTGGGTTAATTCAGCATATTTCTGGCTAACTTGAAGGTAATCGACAATGCCTGTTTGCGGGACAAATAAACCTGCGACACCGGTTGTATAGGGTTCATATTCTTTAATTTGTTCCGAAGTCAATCTTCTCAACCCGTCTAATCCATTTGCGTGTCCGCGTTCTTCTAATTTATTCAACGCCGGAATTTCTTCTTCTTTCATGGCTACAATGAGTTTCCCGCAGCGTTCATGCCGGATATCATGTTCCTGACAAAATTGATAAAGTGCTTCACGCCCTTCAACGCAATTTTTTGCCTTTAATGACCCAGGCTTATAATAAATGCCCGAATGGATGACACCACTATTGTTCCCTGTTTGATGGGATGCCAGCCGATTTTCCGCCTCTAAAACAAGGACGGAGGATTTGGACGACTGAGTAAGCGCCAATGCAGTGGCTAATCCTACGATTCCACCACCAATGATTGCAACATCATACGTTTTTGTATCCATTCTGTATGCTCCCATAAGCAAATTGGTTGATTTAGGTGTCGTAATCAGGTAATAATAATCTTATTATTATAGAATTATACACCTGGAAAATTTAATTGACATCAAAAAACGAATGGAAAATTTTCATAAAAGAGATATACGCGATATAAATAATCATAAATGAGCTATAATATTTTTTCTAAACTCCTTAGGGCAGGGGGCCGGGAATGGAAACGAATAAAATCATTAAGACAACTTGATCGTCTTTTTTTGAGGTAGAATTTATTATCAAATCTCTTATGGTTTAGAAACAGGGTTGCGAACTATTACAGGGAGCAATTTGAAAAATTGGTTTAACACAAAAAATCACAAATTAATTGCGGTAATTTTTCTTGCCGTTTTTGGATTAGGGGTAGGTGCTGGGAGTTTATCAAAATTTATAATCCGTAACTTTGAGGATTGGTTGAAAATCCAAAACTCGAAAGTAGATTTACCAGCAGATCCAAATCTTGTGCCTTCAAGCCTGTTAGAAGAATTACCTGCAGACATATCGCAGAATTCGATTATGCGGATCGCGGATATCCAGACATACCAGCCATCCCGCCCACGGTTTGATATCATGCCTTATACGATCCAGGCAGGAGATACTGCATGGTCGATTGCTCAAAAATTTAATCTGCGCATGGAAAGTATCTTGTGGGGAAATGAAGGAATGAGTGCGGATGCAGGAAGCTTGCAGATTGGGCAGGTGATCAACATTTTGCCGGTTGACGGCGTTTTGCATACCGTTCAGGAGAAAGAGACCTGGGAAAGAATCGAATATCTTCATGGAATTAAACGGGACGAAATTATTAATTTCCTCGGAAATCACTTTCCTGAAGAAGGACCATTTGATTTGCAACCGGGTCAAAAATTGATCATACCTGGAGGAAAAAATCCAATCGTATGGCTTGATCCAGGTCCACAGGTTGAACCCGGTAAAGGCAGACAATCGGCAGGTTTTTACAAAGGACCACTGGTCAATATGGGAACTGGCGTATTTATTCTGCCTGTTTCGCCTATTCGGATTACCCAGCCATTCTGGGATGGTCATCCAGCACTGGATTTTGACACTGTGACAGGCCAACCTGTGTATGCAGTGGACAGCGGTACGGTAATTTACTCTGGTTGGTCAGAGAGTGGTTATGGTTTCCTGGTTATCGTTGACCACGGAAATGGTTATTGGACATATTATGCCCATAACGATGTAAATTTAGTTGAAGCAGGGCAGGGTGTAATTCAGGGACAACAAATCGCCAGATCAGGGAATACGGGGCGTTCATCCGGAGACCACCTGGACTTTCGTGTTCGGGTGAATGCCGGTAACTTTATTGATCCGACACCATTTTTGCCGCTTAATTAATCCTCGTTATTGGTCGTTATTAAATATATTCCAATAACCTTTGTCTAATTCTTCATCACTCAAATGGGCGTAGCGTTGTGTGACGGCAATATTTTGGTGTCTGGCCAGCTCTTGAGCTAGTTTTAGATTGCCAGAAGCTCTTAATACGCTGGTGACAAAGTAATGGCGAAATGAATGGGGAGTGATGGTTCCTACCGCATCTTCGCCAAGGATTTGCCTAACGCGGTCGGCCACAATATTCCTTCCGGTTGTTGTCGTGATCGGTTTAATTTTACCGATTGCTCCCTTGTCGTGCCGGGCAAAAAGAGGTAAGGAAGTTAAAGCTCGGCCATAAGCGCCATCTAATGTGGCTCTGGCCTGGAGATACGTTTTCATCGCATCCAATGAACGTTTTGAGAAACGGACTACTGCTTCGCGATTGCCTTTACCAATAATGACAGCGCGGCTTTCATTCCAGTCCATGTCTCCGCGGCGCAAATTGCAGGCCTCGTGAACCCGTAGTCCTGTATCAGCAAGGGTTATCAGAAAAGCTCGGTCTCGTAAATTGATCAGACGTTCATTTTCGTCAGATGCAGGATTGTTTGCCAGGTCACTCATGAAGGTGAGCACTTGCTCAATGGCTTCTGCAGGGAATTGAGGCAGCCGGATTCCAGGCCGGCGGGCTCTTTGTCGAATAAGCAGCCGGATTCTTGGTAAATTGATTTCTGCCAAGTTTTCAGCCGCCAGGTACTCATAAAAACCAGTAGCCGCAGTCAGGTATAACCGTTCCGTGGTCGGAGCAAGCTCTTTTAGGTCAGTGGCCAGCCAAACAATTGCTTCTTCAAGAATTGAGCTGACTGGGGTATTGTTCGGGTCGATACCTTTTTCTGTAATTGTTTGAAGAAAAGCTTCAATCCCATTCCGATACGTTCGGGCAGTATTAACACTGCGCGATAATAAAATCCCATCTAAATAAGCGGCAGCTGCAGCCGCGATTGTCGGCTGGTTAATTGGTTCCATAAAGATATTATCCCATAAATTAACAAAACCTTACGGCAAAGAAGTTGTCTGACAATCCCAAGAATTCAAATAGAATGTTGTGCGCATCAACAAACAAAAGATGGTAGTACAGCACAAAGCCTGTGTGAATTGATTGATAATAAGACGAGTGTGAATTTTGTGGTTTTTCCAGTAGGGGGTATGAAAATATGCGGTGCATATCATTTTGACAATAAGAGATTGCAGGATGAGCAAAAGCCATCCGTTAACAAATAAAATAAATTCAGCAGGGGGAGTAAATCATAATTCTGATGAACGCTCCGCCAGGAGAAATTTATTCCGGAAGATTACTGCTTGATTTTAGAGAGTCTGCGCTTGCCCTGATAATGGTTTTATATGCAATAAACATAATCCTTATGGTTTCGATAATAATTCTTATCGAAACCATAAGGATTTTAAACTACCCTACAACTGAATAATTATCAAAATATTACCAATAAGTGGGTCCAGATAACAAAATACTGGATCTGGAAAGCTTGTTTTGCAGACCGCTTTGTTGGGCGATCCAATTGACACCCCTCCCCTGATGCCAATTAAACTTAATCACATCTATTTGATGATAAAATCAAATCAACTTATTTGTGAGGGAATACCAATGGAACGACCGGACCTGAGTACAGTTAGCCCCCTTGTTCGGGCTTATATTGAATACCTGGAAAACAAAATTCAATCCCTTGAAAAACCCCGTGTGATTAAAGCGGCTGCCCAGCCCGCGGATATTATCCCGGATACAGTTTTGGCTGCTGAGCTACCAACGACGATAAATATTGTTTCTGTCAGCCGTGAGGGATCTGTAAAACGAACTCCCAGGCATTTATACAGCCGCCAACATCGTGGCGGAATGGGCGTATTTGATTTAGATGTCAATGCACCCGATCAGCCTTGCTTTATTACTGCTGCTGACCAGGCAAGCACTTTATTATTGTTTAGCAGCAAAGCCCGTGTTTTTCGCTATCCATTATCAAAAATTGAAGAGAAAGCGGTTCATGCGCGCGGAGAATTATTTGAACGCTTGCCTTTAGACCCTGGAGAAATGATTGTTGCAGCTTTGCCAGATCGGGCTTCTGGTTATGTAGCGCTTGCAAGTAAGGCCGGCCATATTCGCAGCCTGCGGCATCATTTATTTGGCGAACATATGCGTCCAGGAACGGCTATGTATAATTACGCCGATTTTGGTCCGCTGGCATCGGTAGTGTGGACGAAAGGCGATGGCGACCTGGTATTAATTAGCAAAAAAGGAATGGGAATACGGTTTAGCGAAAAGCTTGTCCCCCCGCAAGGTGGCAAAGGAATCAACCTGTCTTCCGGAGATGAGTTGGTGGCCGTAGCACCAGTTAATGATGACAACGGCCTGCTGCTTCTAACCGCAGATGGAAAAGGTGCAATTCGTGAAATGAGCGGTTTTGCCCCAAACAAATCTCTGGGCGGAAGTGGCAAAATTGCGATTAAAACTGATCATTGTATTGGTGCATTAACGGCAGACCTTCACGAGGATGTGTTCATGATTTCGCGTATTGGGAAAATTATCCGCTTTCCCATGGATGAAGTGCC
>JAJUJY010000286.1 GCA_029265085.1 Chloroflexota bacterium | reverse complement strand
TTTATTGTTTTTTCTTCATTTTTTTTGATCATTCTTGATCCCAGTTGTTATGTAATAACCATTACTTCCAAAAGTGGATTCTTTATCAAATAAAAAGACTTTAATAATTAACCAGTTTGTAATCTTCGTGCTAAAGATAGAAATCAAACGAATTGGGAGATAGAGAACTCTCCAATAATTTGCATTCCATTCACAAATATTAAAAATGAAGTGTTTGCTAAATAACTCCCTTAATCTTTCTATTGAATATCCTAATCGGAAAATATGGCCCCATTTTCTACTGATGGGCTTAGTTAAGATAGAGGGAAATAATTTTATTTGATCGCTTGGGGTTGAAAGGAAAAAACTACCATTTTGAACAAGGACACGATAAATAGATTCAGGAACCAATACATCTTCAAAAATATGCTCAATTACATCTAAGAGCAAAATCTTATCAAAAGCTTCTTTTTTAAAAGGCAAATGATTAACATCAGCACAAACATAATTTATATGGCGATGTTTGTGTTTAGGTAATTCGAGATCAATTCCGATTTTTAATTGAGCATCAATTTGTGATAATATGAAACCATTATGACAACCTATGTCTAATACTTTTCCATTAATATTATTTAGGTTGAAATGTTTAATTATTTGAATTCTATATAATGATCCAATTCTTTCTTTCATAGAACTATTTTCTTAAACTCTGCTGTAAGTTTTTCTGCAACAATATTCCAATTGTAAATTGTTTCAATCATTAGCCTTGAGACTTTCCCCATGTTATTAATTAATTCGGGATTATCTAAAATTTTAATTACCGCTTGTGAAATTGCGGTTGGATCATCTGGCTTTATTAAGAATCCATTTTTTTCGTTTTCAACCACTAAGCTTATTCCACCAATATCACTTGCAATAATTGGCAAAGAACAAGCCATAGCTTCTAAAACAACGGTAGGTAAACCATCAATGTTTCCTGAATGATCTTTAATTGAGGGTAAAAGGAAAATATTCCCTAAACTTAGAAATTCTCTAACATTATTCCAAGGGATGTTTCCTGGTAAGATTACATATTTTTTTACTCCTAAGTTATTGGCTAATTGAATAAGATCTTGTTTGATTTTGCCATCTCCTCCAATAATTATTTTTACATTGGGGTGATTTTTAATAATTGCTGGTAATGCTAATATGAGGTTGGTAAAACCTTTTTTGTAAACCATTCGGCCAAGAGAAATTAAAACAATATCATCGGTTTCTACCTGATATTTTTGCCTGATTTCTTGTTGATTTTTAGATTTAAAAAATATTTTTGGATCAGCACCCCAGGGTAATAAGTGGATATTTTTTGGCGATCCTAGTTGTACTGCATCTGAATATAATTCAGGACTACATGCTGTTACTAGTGAACAATTGGCGAATATGGACTTGGCAATGAATCTAAATACAAAATTCTTTTTTGATACAAAAATATCCGATCCATGAAGTGATATTGCATAAGGTATCTTAAAAATTTTCGAAATAATTAATGCTGGTATTCCATTAGGAACGACCCAATGGACATATATCAATTCGGGTTTTTCTGATTGGACAATCTTATTCAATTTAATCGTTGCGGATATTAAAAATAATGGTAGTAAAAAAAAAGTTCCTAACCTTAATTTTGTGTCAGAAATTAATGATCGTGCATGGCCCATAATGTGCCACTTATCAATAAATATATATTTAAACCTATGAATTTTGCTATCTTTTTTTGTATCAAGCTTTGTTAATGGATCATAAGGAGCAACGACATGAACATCATTGCCTTGTGCAGTTAAAGCTTCGTATATAGATTTGATAAAAGGGGCAGCACTGTCACCTTCAAATCGTGGGAAAGAGCTTGTTATCATCACTATTTTCATAAAATTATCCTACCCCCTATTTTTTGATTGTAAATTCTCCCCTTCCATCTTCTTCACCCGGTAAAGCGTCTCCTCCATGAGCATGCGGTTCTTGCTGATCAAATCCGCGACCAGGCCAATGAGCAGCGTCTGGAAGCCAACGATCACCAGAACGGCGCCCAATAACAGGGATTGTATATGTCCGGCGCCATTGCCCTGGAAGTAAAAATACAGGAAGCGAATTACCGGGATCAGTCCAATCGTGATCATGATGGCGCCAATGGTGAAGAAGACCCGCAGGGAGCGGTACATGGTGTAAGAGCGCATGATTGTGACGGTGGAATGGGACAGGTAGTTGGTGATGGATCGCATCAGCCGGGAGGGGCGGGTGGGGGGATTGGTGCGCACTGACACAGAGGCTATGGCTTCTGCACGGTTGCCAGCCTGGATGAGGGTTTCGAGTGTGTAGGAATAGTTGCTGAGTACGTTGGTATGCAGGGCGGCTTCGCGCGTCATGGCGCGAAAACCGCTGGTGGCATCAGGAATGCCAACCCCGGCGGCTTTAGAGACCACCCGGCTGCCCCAGGTTTGCAGCTTCCTTTTAATAGGAGCAAAGGTTTCCAGGGTAGCCACGCCTCGGTCGCCGATCACCAGCTCGGCTTTTCCGTCCAGAATGGGCTGCAAGATGGTTGGAATATCTTCAGCATCGTACTGGTCATCGGCATCGGTATTCACGATTATGTCTGCACCCAACCGCAGGCAGGCATCCAATCCGGTGCGGTAGGCAGCGGCCAGCCCAGCATGGCGGGTCAGGCGCACCACGTGCTCTACGCCGCATGCGCGCGCAACCTGCGCGGTTTGATCCTGGCTGCCGTCGTCAATGACCAGCAATTCGACCTGGTCGATACCGAGAATCTGGCGCGGCAGTTTCCGTAAAGTGTCTGGCAGGGTTTCCGCTTCGTTATAGCAAGGAATTTGGATAATCAGTTTCATGGCGAATATGTATGGGTCTCTGTTTCAAAGTATACCATTGAACAGTTGATCGCCGCCTGAGGAAATAAGCCAATCAGCTGGTTTGGAGAAAAATTCCCGCCGAGAAGTAAAAAACGGTATAATGATAGCACCCTAGACGATGTACATATGATGGGCGGATTGTTTCATCGATATCTTTCTTCGCCCAGAAGAATTGGCCGGGAGAGGAACATGCTGCGAAAATCATTGTGGTTGCTGCTTTGTGTCATTATTTTGGCAGGCTGCCGGGTTGTTCCGGAAAATATTCTACCGACCGATCAGGAAGAGGCTGTTCCCACGTTTTCTGATCCAATTGTGGTTGAGACGGTTTTGCCCGTTTTGGTGACTGCTACTGCAATCCCGACACTTGAGCCAA
>JAJUJY010000084.1 GCA_029265085.1 Chloroflexota bacterium | reverse complement strand
GGACTCACCAACCAGCCCCATCTGCACCGCCGTCAATGGGGATGTTGGGACAGGCTGATTTCCAAAAAATGTTGGAAGTTGCTCAAACCCGGCCTTCCCAACCGCAGGCAGAGAATTCGGTGTCTTCGGCAATGGAGCGCAACCGGCTCATTTCCGCGATGGCTTCTGCCAATATGTCGGACGTGGATATTGCGCGCCAGTTTGGGATGACCCGCGATGAGGTCCGCCTGGTTTTGAACGTTCAGCAGAGGAATTCGGTGAGAGGGATCAGCCATGATTAAAGGTTTTTACGCAGCCGTTTCAGCCATGCTGGCAAATTCTGCGCGGCAGCAAATCCTGGCGCATAATGTGGCCAATCTGGAAACTCCTGGCTTCAAGCAGGTCTTGACCAGTATGGAAGATTTTTGGCAGACCCAGGTGGATTATTCCCCGGGTAATCTGCTGCAAGATAACCGGCTCACCCGGGTTGGCGCATTGGGATTGGGCACAGAGCTTGGCCCGGAGATGGTGGATTTTACCCAGGGCGGCCTGCAGTTGACTGAAAATCCATTTGACCTGGCGGTTCAAGGGGACGGATTTTTTATGGTCCAAACGCCCGAAGGGCTGCGCTACACACGCGACGGCCGGTTTATCCGTGATGCTGAAGGAACTCTGGTGACCGTGGATGGTTATCAGGTTTTAAATCGGAACCGCCAGCCGATTGAAATTCCAAACGGGTTATTTTCCGTAGGCTATGACGGTACCATCACCGTTAATGGTACACAGGTTGCCCAGCTCGGACTGGCAAGCTTTGAAAACGCGGAAGAAGAATTAACCCGGGCTCAGGGCAATTTGTTTGAAGGCCCAGACCAGCCAACCGGTGATGGGGAAATCCAGGTGGTGCAGGGCTATTTAGAAATGTCTAACGCAAACCCTACCCAGTTAATGACCCAATTGGTGGAAGTTGCCCGGACCTATGAGGCAGCCCAAAAAATGGTTCAAAACCAGGATGAGCTGTTAGGCAAGGTCATCTCTTCGCTTGGGCGAATTGGTTAAGTCAGGAGGAATCGCATGCCGTCCTATTCACTCTTTCATACCTTGAATATCTCTCGCCAGGATATGCTCAGCCGCTTGCTGGACCTGGATGTTACCAGTAATAACCTGGCAAATGTCAATACAGCCGGTTATAAAGCCAGCCGTTCCAATTTTCAGGAATTGCTGCAAGAAGCCAGCCGGGAGGGAATTCATCTGGCTGGAACACAAATCATGACCCAACAAGGGGCGCTGCGGTCTTCGACCAATCCTTTGGATTGGGCAATCCAGGGTGAAGGAATGTTTGCAGTGCGCATGCCGGACGGCCGGACAGGTTACACCCGTGACGGACAGTTCCATTTAGATGCCAACCGGAATTTGGTTACTTCCAGCGGCTACCCCTTGGTCTGGCAGGGACAAATCCCGGCTGATCTGGTGGACCTGGCAGTCCGCCAGGACGGCACAGTGGAAGCCGTGTTGGCCAGCGGCGCTCGTTCGGTGATTGGTTCGGTGCAGTTGACCCGCTTTTCCAACCCCACCGGGCTGCTGGCAAATGGTGATAACGTCTGGTTAGCCGGAGAATCTTCCGGTGAAGCCCAAACTGGCGCACCTGGCACTACCGGAATGGGCTGGATTAGCTCGCACGCTGTGGAACAGTCCAATGCGTCCATGTCTTATGAACTAACGCACTTGATGACTCTCCAGCAGAACTTCCAGATGACGGTGCGCACCTTCCAGCAGACCGACCAGATGATTGTTCAGGCAATCAATATGCGTAAGGCCTAAAGTTTTTCCAGGAGCTGCCGATAATCAATATAAGGAATTTATCGGAAGCTCAGCTCCAGGAGGTACCTCTCATGAAGATCGAAAACAACAACATGCTGCCCATCACACCAAAGAAGACCGAGTCTGCAACTTCGGTCAGCAAAAAATCCGCGGCCAGTGACGCAGCGGCAGTCGGCAAAGCACGCGACAAAGCCGAACTGTCCGAAAGCGCCCGCTTGCTGGCCAAGGCTCGGGTAGCCGTGGAAGAACTTTCGGATGTTGAAAATGAACGGGTGGAGCTGCTGAGGCAGCAGATCCAGGATGGAAGCTATTCCATCCCATATGACCAATTGGCCAAAAAATTAATCTCTCGGCTCTATCCCAAGGAGTGAGCGACCTTAAGGAGCGTTGATAATGGTTGAGCATGATAAATTCCTGGAAGATTTGAATAACTTAGAAAAATTACTGGTCCGGCAATTTCGTGAGCTGCAAAAATTAACCGAACTGACTCGCAAAGAACGGGAAGTCCTGCTGAATGGCGGTGATGCCCTGATGCGCATGGTCGAGGACAAAGAAGCGCTGCTAGACCAGCTCAGTATGATGGAAGATACCCGCCGCCAATTGGTGCAGGACCTGGCGGTTGCACTGCAATTACAGTCTAAAGAGACCTCAATCCGTGAGTTGCTGCCGCATCTGGACCCCGATGTGGCACAGCGGATTTATAACCTTTCCGAAGGGGTGCATACCCTGTCGGTGCAGGCGCGCGAATTGAACCGAGCCAACCAGGCCCTGGCTATGACTCGGTTGGAATGGGCGCGGGCTGCGCAAGAGTTCTTAATCAGCCAGACTCAACCAGAAGTCAGTTACCGGCCGCCAGGAAATACGACCGGACCGCAAACTTCGACCGCCTGGGGTGTGGAATTTCGCGCTTAAGGAGGTCAGAATGCCTAGTTTAACTTCCGGAATTAATCTGGCCTTGCAGGCAATCTTGGCTCACTCTCAGGCAATTGAGATTATTGAGCATAATGTGGCCAATGCCAGCACCCCTGGATACCGCCGTCAGGCTCCGGTTTTGTCGGCAACCGTCCCTGCGCCAATCTTTGGCGTGGAACACGGTTACGGCGCTGGACAACGCGGTACCGGCGTAGCCATTGAGCGAATTCAACGTTTTAACCTGGAATTTTTTGACGGTCGCTACCGTTTTGTCAGTAGTGAAGCAAAAAGCTGGGAAGCCCAGCGAGACATCCTGCTTCAGCTTGAATCCACGCTGGCGGAAACCTCGGACGATGGTTTACTGCCCAAGCTGGATCAATTCTGGGCTGGCTGGCAGGCTTTGGAATCTGACCCCACCAGTACCGGCCTGAGAACCAATTTATTGAATGAGGCCAGCGGTCTGGTAGAAGCATTTCACCGCCGCGGTGAGCAGCTGGCGCAACTGCGCGCTAGTCAAGACCAGATGGTTTCCAATCAGGTGGATACAATCAATGATATGGCGGGCGAGATTGCCCGGCTTAATGGAGAAATTTCTCGTGTGCTCTCTGTGGGAGAGCAGCCGAATGATTTGTTGGATAAAAGAGACCTGCTTTTGGATAAGTTGGCTGAAACAACAGGCGCTGTTTCTTTCTTGCAAAAGAATGGCGAGGTTGTGGTAGCGATTTCTGGGCACGTGCTGGTAACCGGACATGATGTGGTCGGCTTAACCGCTCAACCGGATCCTGCCAACAGTAATCTGATGACCATCACCTGGGCAGATGGACAGGCTTTTACCCCCCCCAGTGGTACGCTCAAAGGGATTTTAGAGGTGCGCGATCAAGTCATTCCGGCGCAGCAGGCCGGGTTAGACCAGCTTGCCGACAAACTCATTGAGCAGGTTAACCTGATTCACCGCACAGGCTATGCCCTGGATGACAGCACGGATAATGCATTCTTTAGCGGCAGCGGTGCCTTAGGGATTAGCCTGGATGCAAATCTGGATGAGACGAAGATCTCTGTGGCCAAAGCAGTTGGAGAACCGGGTAACAGCGAGATTGCCGGGCTTCTGGCTGGCTTGAAGTGGAGCAAGGTGATGAATGGAAACACCGCTACACTGGGAGATTTTTACAATGGCCAGATTACTGAACTTGGATTGACCGTTGAGCGTGCCAGTAACAATGCCTATCATCATGGCCTGGTATCAAAGGCACTAAGTGACCAGCGCGAGTCAGTGGCCGGGGTTTCTCTGGATGAGGAAGCCGCAAACCTTGCAAAGTTCCAAAAAGCGTATCAGGCCGCAGCACGATTAATGACCGCATATGATGAAATGCTCAATACAATTATCAACGGCATGGGCCTGGTAGGCCGATAGGTGAGGTGAGAGATGCGCGTAACAAACCAAATGATGATTGATAATGCGATCCGGCATATGTCTGAAAATCTAGAATCTCTAAACCGTTTACGTGAAAAGGTTGCGACCAACCAGCAGTTCCAATCTGCATCCGATGATCCCATCAATGCTTCGATTAGTTTAAATTTGCGCTCCAGCCTGCGTTCATTGGAGTCGTATTCGCAAACAACCGATCTGGCAAAAGACTGGATGAATGCAACGGATTTTGCGATGCAGGAAATGGAGAAGGTGGCTCAACGAGCAATTAACCTGGTTACGCGCGGATTGACCGATTCGTTGACCGCAGAAGAACGTGCGAATGCGATTGCGCCAGAAATTGACAGTTTGTTAAGCCAGGCGTTAGAAATCGCCAATACTTCGGAAAATGGCCGCTATATCTTTTCTGGCTTCAAAATCGACGGCAAAGCGTTCACACAGGTGGACAGCAATACCATTGTGTATAACGGCGACCAGGGAATTATGCAGCGCAGTTTAGGGCCAGGACAATCGGTGTCCATCAATATTGTTGGCGACCAGGCTTTTTCCGCATTCTTCCAAACATTGATCCAGGCGCGTAATGCTTTAAATTCAAACGATACTGCCACTTTGCGAACCACGCTGGATGGGTTACAATCTGGTTTAGAAACGATGGATCGTTTCCGCACCGGGAACGGTGCGCGGATGCGCCAGGTAAGCAGTGCAGCAGACTATTTGGACCGGATTAAGATCGAAACCAAGAGCCTGCTGAGCAAAAAAGAAGAAATTAACCTGGCGGAAGGGATTTCCTTGCTGCGCGGACAGGAGACCACCTATCAGGCCGTTCTCGAAGTCAGCCAGCGAGCCATCTCAGCCATGAGCCTGTTTGACTATTTGCGCTAATCTACCGGTTTTGTTTCCGTTTGTTTAGCCAACCAGCAGCCGGCTCTCAGTTTTCAATGATGTGAGGCTAGCAATGTTAGTCTTGACCCGGCGAGTTGACGAAAGCATAACGATTGGTGATTCAATCACGATCACTGTATTAGCAATTGAAGGTGATCGGGTAAAGTTGGGTATTAAAGCACCGCGAGATATATCAATCTTGCGGCAAGAGGTTTACCAGGCAGTTCAGGACCAGACGAAACTGCAAGAAATTCTGGCCGAGTCGCCGGAGCCGGATACATTTGAACAGCTTCGCCAGCTGTTGGCCTCTTATACAGACGATGAGAATAAGACGCCACCCGATCCGGAAGAAAAATCGGAATAGTCCTGGCAGGATCATCCAGGCCCACCCGTATTAAACGGGTGGGCTTTTTTATTTCATCTTAATCCGCTCGGCTGCGTGTTGTTTAAGAAGCGCGTAAATTTCCCCTAAATTGATCTTAAAAAATTCATGCGTTCTTTGGCTTCTTTTTACGGACGGTTTACTGAAGCAAAAAAACGGCTGTGTTATCTTGTTGGAGAGTTAAAAATCGAACCCGGTGGAAGCGAAAAAAAATGAGCGATCAGGTCGAACTAATTTTTGATATCAGTCAGGATGAGCTTCCGATCTTTCTGGCCGAAGTGGACGAGCATTTGCAGGCGCTGGATGAAATATTGATCCAGATGGAACGCCTGGATGCTGAATCTGATTTGGTACAGACTGCATTCCGCGCAGCCCACACGCTTAAAGGTACGGCTGGCATGATCGGTCATCGCCGTATGACCAATCTGATGCATGCGATGGAAACTGCATTGGATGGTGTGCGCAAACGCAGCCTTTCGATTACCACGCCGTTAATTGATTTATGCCTGGATGCGGTTGATGGTTTGCGCAAATTAAGAGACGAGGTGATTAACGGCTCTCAAAGTGACGTGGACGTGGATCGCCTGGTCGATGCTTTTAATCATCTGATGACGGGGGGCAAAGCTGAGCCAGCTTCATCATCCGCTTCACCCCAACCTGTTGTGGATCAACCTGCCGCATCCCAACCATCTGGCGATAACGGCTCGGTAGAGATACAGGCCAAAATCAATCAGAAAAGTGTGGCATCGGCTGCCCGGGCTTTTCAATTGATGATGGCGCTGCAAGAGCTGGGCGAAATTTTGAGCATGTCTCCGACCAGCGAGCAGATAGAAACTGCGGCTCCCGTGCGTGAATTTTCGGCCAAATTAGCAACCCAGCATCCAGTAGAAAAAATAAAATCTGCTCTGGCCTGGATCGCTGAGGTGGACGAGTTGACCGTCAGCGGCGGTTCGAATGGTGCAGCAAAAGCAGTTGCAGCAGCAGAACCAGCTCCGGAGAAAAAGAAATCTTCTCAGACGGATAAGGCCAAACAAGAACCTTCTGCAGACACGAAAAATGACGGCAACCACCAGCGCAAAGTGGAGATGACCGTCCGGACCAGTGTGGAACGGCTGGACACTCTGATGAACCTGGTTGGAGAATTGATTACGGACCGCAACCACCTATACCAGATTCGCAGCCGCCTGGAATTGCAGGCACGCGGAGACGGCTCTGTGGACCAGTTAACTGAAACTGTGGCTCACCTGGGGCGCATTACCGACCAGCTTCAGGAAGAGGTCATGCGCATCCGTATGCTGCCGATTGGTAATATATTCAATAAATTTCCCCGCCTGCTGCGGGATATGGCGCAGAAAACCGGCAAGCTGCTTGATTTGGTCATTGAGGGTGAAGATACCGAAATGGACCGCTCGATGATCGAGGAAATAAACGACCCGTTAATTCACCTGGTGCGTAATGCAGTGGATCATGGAATTGAAATGCCGGAAGTGCGCCGTGCGGCAGGTAAACCTGAACGCGGTACGATCCGGTTAACCGCCAAGCACGAACAAGGCCGCATTCTCCTGACGGTAGAAGATGATGGCAAAGGGGTGGATCCAAATGCGCTGCGGCGAAGTGCAGTCCAAAAGGGATTGATCACCAAAGAAGAAGCTGATGCCATGACGGATGAACAGGCAGTGGATTTGATGTTTATGCCTGGTTTATCTACAGCTCAAAAGGTGACTGATATTTCCGGCCGCGGTGTGGGCATGGATATTGTTCACAACAATATCCAACGCGTAAACGGAACCATTCATGTGGAAACACAAGCCGGCAAAGGTACGGTAATCCAAATTGTGCTGCCGTTAACCCTGGCAATTGTCCCGACTCTGCTGGTGAAGGTGGAGCGCACCGTGTTTGCGATCCCGCTGGTGATGGTGACGGAGACGCTGCGCCTGAAGCCGGATGAAATTCAAACCATTCGTGGAAAACCGGTCACTCGCCTGCGCGAGTCCGTACTTTCGATTGTGAGCCTTGCGGATATCTTTGCAATGAAAAATCAACGGGACCCAAAATCAAACCTGTATACCGTCGTGGTCAATTCAGGCAAGAATCGCTGCGGGCTGGTGGTCGATGCGTTAATGGGGGAAGAAGAAGTCGTTGTAAAGTCGTTAGGCTCCTTCTTCGGAGATATACCAGGGATATCGAGTGCGGCAATCTTGGGTGATGGGCGTGTGGCGCTCATTGTCGATGTGCCAGGTTTGTTCCGCCTGGCCGGTGTGCATTAGTGGAGGCATCTTGATGGAAGAAAATCATTCTTTGGATTTGCAAACTTTAGCCATGATCCAGCAGGTGGCGCAGGAAGGGATTCTAAAAGCCGCCGAAGGGCTGTCCTCCATGTTAGGCCATACCATCCAGGTTGCGCCGCCGCAGGTGACGGAAGTTCCGTTGTTCGATATCACGCAAATTGTGGGCGGGTTGGAAACTGAAGCCACGGGAATTTATTTGCGCGCTGAAGGGGATATGGCCGGGCAGATGATGCTGATTTTGCCCTATAAAAAGGCTCTGGAACTGGTGGATTTGTTAATGGACCTGCCCAACGGGACAACGACCCACATGGGTGCCTTGGAACGCTCCGCTTTAGGTGAGGTGGGCAACCTTACTGGAACGTTTTTCCTGAATGCGATGGCAGATATGACCGGTTCTTCGATCCGGCCAACACCGCCTGCGGTGCTTGTGGATATGGTCGGGGCTATTTTGGACATTGTGATTGCCACGACGGGCGGCATCAGTGAAAACATTCTCTTGATTAAGACCAATTTCATGAATAATGACCGGTCGGTCGAGACTGCGTTTTGGGTCATACCGGACGCGCAAACCATTAAAACTCTGAATCTCAGGAAGCTGAATGCATGAAAGAACCGGTAAGCATTGGGTTGGGTGAAATGGTAGTCAGTCGCGATCCACAGGATGTTTTGGTTGCCTATGGATTGGGGTCCTGCCTTGGAATCAGCATGGTGGATGCGAGTAATCGCGTTTCCGGCTTGCTGCATGCGGTGTTACCTCAGCGTATGAATGGTGCAGATCCACTCAGCCCAAAGTTCGTGGACAGCGGTATTGAGGGCCTGTTGGCGGCAATGCTGAAAGCTGGGGCGGATTCGCGCAAAATTGTCACCCGTATAGCCGGTGGAGCCAATATGCTTACCGCACCCGGTCTTTCACAAACTTTTGATATTGGAACTCGAAATATCGAGGCATGCCGCAAAACATTGCAGCGGCTGAATTTAACCTTGAAAAGTGAGGAGGTCGGTGGAAACATCGGCCGGACAGTTCGGTTGTACGTATTGGATGGCCGCATGACGGTGCGCGTTATTGGCGGCAAAGAAATCGAGATCTAGTGTGAAACGGAGGTTTAGCCAGGATGACCAAGATTTTGATCGTAGATGATGCTGAATTTTTACGGGTGCGCATTACCAAGATGCTCAGTGGAGACGGGTTTGAGGTCTTTGAGGCCGAAAACGGTGTTAAAGCGGTTGCTTCTTACAAAGAAATTCACCCAGATATTGTCTTGATGGATGTGACCATGCCGGAAATGGATGGACTGACAGCCCTCAAGGAAATCCGCACTTTCGACCCGCAAGCCCGTGTGGTCATGTTAACGGCTCTCGGGCAGGAATCGGTAGTGTTGGAAGCGGTCAAATCCGGCGCACGTGATTTCGTGGTCAAGCCGTTTGAGCGCGATCGTGTCATGAGCGCGATTAACAAGCTGCTGGCATAAACAAATCATGGCTGAACTTGACCGTACTCCTTCCAGTACGACATCAGGCCAACCTGTGCGGGTGTTGGTGGTGGACGATTCCGCGTTTATGCGGTTCTCCATCAGCCAGCACTTAAGCAGTAACCCGAAATTGCAAGTCGTCGGTACGGCCCGAGATGGTCTTGAAGCGTTGGAATTAATCCCGCGTTTGCAGCCGGATGTGGTGACGTTGGATGTCGAAATGCCCAGGTTGGATGGAATATCCACCTTGCGGCAGATTATGGCTAACTTCCCCCGGCCGGTGGTGATGCTTTCCAGCCTGACTCGTGAAGGAACGGTAGAAACGATCCAGGCGCTAACACTGGGTGCGGTTGATTTTGTTGCCAAGCCGGAAAGCCAGGTCACGATCCATAAAGTTATGGAAGATGTGGCTGCAAAAATTGTGCGGGCAGCCCAGGTGCGGATTAAACCAACCACAACCTACCGCCAACCTTTACCAGTCGTCTCCCCCATTGAAGACAAAAAGGTGCGCGCGTGGTCGAAAGGGTTCCCAATTGTTTTGATTGGGACATCAACCGGAGGCCCGCGGGCGTTGAATGAATTGGTTCCTCAGTTGTCAGCAGATTTACCTGCAGCGTATGTCATTGTGCAGCATATGCCTGCCGGATTTACCCACTCGTTAGCAGAGAGGTTGAATCAAAATGCTCGAATCAAAGTCAAAGAGGCCGAGCCAGGCGATCGTCTGGCTGTTGGAATGGCACTATTGGCTCCAGGTGGTTTCCACATGGTTTTCGATGATAACGAACAAGTGGCTTTAAACCAAAAACCACCGGTTCATGGGGTGCGGCCTGCTGTGGATGTTACCTTAACCTCACTTGCCCAAAAATACGGGAAATCAGTCGTTGCGGCAATTTTAACCGGTATGGGTAGTGATGGAACCAACGGGGCAACCTTGCTGCACAGCCTGGGCGGGCATGTCATCGCTGAAGCAGAGTCGTCCGCGGTGGTTTGGGGCATGCCGCGCAGTGTCATTGAGGCAGGTGCTGCCAGTGAAGTTGTGCCGTTATCAGACGTTGTGCCGTCAATTGAACGAGCCGTTCGGGCGCTCGGCAAATCTTAATGGTGAGGTTGGAATATGGAATCTGAAGTTTACACCCAGGTTAAAGCTTCTGTAAAAAAGCTGCTCAATATTGATTTGACCTATTATAAGGACGAGCAGATGAAACGCCGTCTGGATTCCTGGCTGGTGCGGACGCGGGCGGCTTCCTGGAGTGATTATTTCAAGGTTCTGGCTGAGAACTCGAATGAGTTAACCCGTTTTCGTGATTACCTGACCATCAACGTGACCGAATTTTTTCGCGACCCCGACCGTTGGGCAACCCTGGCGAAGGATGTCATTCCACAACTGCTCAATTCCTCCAATCAGCGCAATGGGCTGCGTGTATGGAGTGCCGGATGTTCCATTGGCGTTGAGGCTTATACCCTGTCGATGGTGTTAGATCAGGTATCTCCCAATCTGCCGCATCAAATCCTGGCAACAGACTTGGATCGAGGCGCGCTGCAGAAAGCCCGTGCGCGCGGTCCATATACCCTGGATGATATGCGCAACCTGACCGCGGAACAGAAGCACAAATATATCACTGCCGAACCACCGTATCACGTAAAAGAGCAGTATGCCCGCCGGATCACCTTCCAGGAACAAAATCTTCTGATGGATCAATTTGATACCGGGTTTGATCTGATTGTTTGCCGAAATGTCATTATCTACTTTACGACAGAAGCGAAAAGCCATTTGTACACCAAGTTCCATGCGGCTTTACGGCCAGGCGGGGTGTTGTTTTTAGGTGGAACGGAGATTATTCCTCGCCCAACTGAAATTGGTTTTCGCAACTTTGGTATTTCGTTCTATATGAAGGTCTAGCATGAGCGATTTAAACTGGACGGTTGACCAATTAATCCGAGATGCGGGAAATTTACCGCCTATGCCGCAAGCCGTGCAAAAGGCGTTAGCCATGATCCGCAACCCAGATTCCAGTGCTGCCGATGTGGCGGGGGTGTTGGCTGTGGACCAGGTGCTGACGGCACTGGTACTGCAGATGGCAAACTCCACCTATTACGGACTGGAAAGCAAAGTTGCCACAGTGCAGCAAGCGGTGGCAGTCTTGGGAATGAACATGATTATGGAGGTCATTCTGGCATCGTCGGTAGCTGCCTATTTATATCGTCCTGTGCCGGGGTACGCACTCAAGCGGGGTGAATTATGGCGGCATTCGGTTGGGGTGGCAATGGGTGCGCAGTGTATTGCAGAAGAACATCACTGGAAGGCTCCGGAAGTTGCCTACCACGCTGGATTGCTGTGTGATATTGGTAAAGTTGCGTTTGAAAAACTGCTGCGCGACACGGATACCTTGCTGCCGGAATGGCAGGATGTATCTTTCATGGAAGCGGAAAAGGATCATTTTGGAATCGACCACGCCCATTTGGGGGCTGAAATTGGCCGGCGTTGGAATTTGCCCGAAGAAATTATCCAGGTGATTACCTATCACCACATTCCAGAGCAGGCAGCCGATCATTCTGATTTGGTAGCGGCGGTACACGTGGCGGATGCGACGGTTATGATGCTGGGGGTTGGTGTGGGCAAAGACGGCCTGCGATATCCCCTGAACCGGGCTGCTTTAGAGCGGCTAAATTTCCGCGAAAGTGATTTATCGGGCTTGTTTGAACAAATCATGCTGCGTATTCACCAGGCTGAAGCGTTGATTGGCTTCAACTGGGATCGCACTTATGTTATGGGTGAATAGGGCACCCACGAAGGAGGCAGTTACGGAATGGGAATTAATGTAAAGTTTTTAAATCCATTTGTTGAGGCGGCTGCAGAGGTTTTAAAAGTGGAAGTGGGTGCAACCGTTACGCGAGGTGCATTGAGCCTGCAAAAATCGGCCATGACAACCGATGATGTGACGGTCTTAATCCACCTGGTTGGCCAGGTTTACGGCGTGGTCATGTATGGTATGCCGCAATCAACGGGATTGAACATGGTCTCACGGATTATGGGGCAGGAATTCTCGACCTTTGATTCCTTAGTCCAGAGCGGCGTGGCTGAATTGGGAAATGTTATTTCCGGCCAGGCAACGATTAAGTTTTCTGAAGCGGGATATGAAGCCAATATCTCGCCGCCTACCGTGATTTCTGGCAAAAATGTTCAAATCTCCACGCTCGATTTCCCACGGTTGGTCATTCCGTTGACGACAGACCTGGGGGATTTGACGGTTCACCTGGCACTTAAAGAGAGTGTTCCGGGATTGCCGAACAATCTGGAAGATTTTGTGCCATTAACTGTTGAAACAGCGAAATAGTATCTCAGCGGCGGAAAGGGATGAATGAATGAATGTAAAATTTTTGAACCCATTTGTAGAAGCAGCTTATGAAGTCTTAAAGAGTGAAACACAAGGGCCCATCCAACGCGGTGAACTTCGGCTGGACCACGGTATGTATATTACGGATGACGTTACAGTGATTATTTCATTGGTCGGGGCAGTGGAAGGGACCGTTTTTTACAGCATGTCCACCGAGGCAGCCATAAAATTGGCCTCCATTTTGATGGGCGAGCCGTTTGATAAGTTAGAAGAACTGGCTCAGAGTGGTGTGGCTGAATTAGGAAACGTGATTACTGGGCGAGCGAGCATGAAGCTGGCCGAAGCAGGCTACGAATCTACCATCTCAACGCCTTCGTTGATTATGGGAAAAGGCGCATCGATTTCCACTCTGGATTATCCGCGTCTGACGGTTCCGCTCAATACGGTGGCCGGCCCGGTAATGATCCACATGGCATTACGCCAGGGACAGGTGCGCGGCCTCAAAACACCGCAATTGGCGATCCCAAAAGCGATGGAAGGTTTGGATAAATAAAACATAATTCGGTTTGATGAAAGGATCTGGCGATGGAATTTCAATTAGTTGTTTTTGAATTGGATCAAGAATCATATGGGGTGGATATTGCCACGGTAGAAGGGATTATTAAGATGCAGGAAATCACCCGTCTGCCGCACGCCCCTGAATTTGTGGAAGGCATCACCAATTTGCGCGGAACGGTTGTCCCGGTGATTGATCTGCGCAAGCGCTTTGGCCTGCCTTCTCAGGAACCCACCCGTGATACGCGGATTGTGATTGCGAATATGGGCGGCGTCAAGGTCGGCCTGGTGGTCGATGCAGTCAACCAGGTGATTCGCGTTCCGGAAGAGTCGATTGAGCTGCCCCCGCAGATGTCGATGACCAGTAATTCAGCCTTTATTAAAAATATTGCCAAGCTCGAAGGCCAACTGGTTATCCTGCTAGACCTGGGGCGTGTACTCTCGGCAGAAGAAAAAGATTCATTGGTTGTGGCGGTGTAATACGAAAGTTCCGATTGTGCGTGTCAAACCGAGAATTTACCGCAGGCCGGTTTCAGTCCGGCCTGCGGATTATGCTTTGGGGCCTTCAACAGCAACCTTTGAGGAAAATTTCTTCCGACGGTCCTTTGATTTGCTGCCGGATGGGGTGGCCTTGATTGACGCTACGGGCAAAATCCAGCTGGCAAACCTTGCCCTGGTTAGTCAATTGGGATTGGGGGATAGGGATCATCTGGTCGGCAATGATATTCAAGACCTGCTGACTGAATCGTATCGCGATCATTTTACTGCCCTGGTGGAGTTTGCCCTGCTCAGCGAACAATCGCTTGGTGCAGTGGAGATGAATTTCCGAAATCAAGCTGGCGCTTGCTACACTGCTCAGGTGTATATCTCACCCTGGTTCGTTGCTGGTCAAAAATGGGTTCACCTGGTGGTGCGCAATATTACGGAATGGAAGCAGGTCCAGGATGAATTAATCAGCACCTACCTGGAGTTGGAAAATGCCCATTGGGCTACGCTGGAAGGCTGGGCCAGAGCGCTGGAATTGCGGGATTATGAAACCAAGGGGCACACGCAGCGTGTGACCGAGGCGGCAGTTAATCTGGCGATCAAACTGGGAATGGGCGTGGAGCAGGCATTTCATATTCGCCAGGGTGCCTTACTGCATGATATTGGCAAGGTGGCGATTCCAGATTCCATCTTATTGAAGCCCGGTCCGCTGAACACGGAAGAATGGGCATTGATGAAACAACATCCGGTATATGCGTACCAGCTGCTGCAGTCGATTGATTTTGTACAGCCGGCTTTGTGTATTCCGTACAGTCATCACGAACGTTGGGACGGTGGGGGCTATCCGCAAGGCTTGAAGAAAGAGCAAATTCCTCTTCCAGCCCGTTTGTTTGCGGTGATTGATGTTTGGGATGCGTTGTTATCCGACCGGCCTTACCGCAAGGGATGGTCAGAAGATCACGTATTGACTTATTTGTTGGAAAATGCCGGAACGCAGTTTGATCCGGAATTCGCGAAGATTTTTGTAGATTCTCAATAAGCCAGGGGGTTAGGGAACAATCCCAGCGCAGGCGACCCCATCTTTGGGCGCAGCGGTGGTATCTTTTTTCCAGGATTTTCCGTCGATTTGAATTACACAGGATAACTGCCCTGTTTGGGTTGGATTTGAGGCGGTTAAATAAATTTCTGTGCCGTTCTCTACCTTGATGATTTTTTCCCAGGGAGTGGTCAGGGTGGTGGATTGAACCAAGTAATTATCATCGGTGCGCAAAGTGATCAACGCATATCCCCCCGAGGCTTCCACGCGCAGGGTTACCCGTCTTGGCCCAGCCGGAGATTTCATCGCTCCGCTCCAGATAATCACTGCGATTGCAGCAATACAGAGGATGAAAAAAACGACGATCTGGAGAATGAGCCGGTTGCGTGAAGGGGGAGTATTCATGAAGTATGACCTTGGGGAGGTTTGGAAAATTTTGCTTTAGTATAGCATTTGCTGCCCTATTTGTGGGGATAAAAAATCTTCAATCAATTTACGCGTTTTTTACGCTGTACCCCTAAAGATATGGATCAATTGGACGAAACTGTTAGTAACAAGAAAAAATGGCAGGGCATAACAGAAAACTTCTAAATCTACACTGCCCGATCTATAAAAGGGTCGCTAAACTGAGTTCTAACAGCGGCCTTCCAGAAAGACGAACTCAAAAAATTGTCATCCAAGTAGGGGAAGGATCCCCGGAAACAACAAACATGGAGGTTTGAAATGGCTGAGATCGATGTAACACGAATTGCCGGAAATATCGGCGCAATGAATTCGCTCAATGCGTTGAGCAATATCAATAAACAATTATCAGTGCACCAGACTCGTCTGGCGACGGGCAAGCGGATCAACACCGCAGCGGACGATCCCGCCGGTTTGACCATTGCGACCAAAATGCAGTCCCGCAGTGAAGGTTTGAAGGTTGCCTTAGGCAATATTGGCGATGCCAAGAACCTGTTGGCTGTTGCCGAATCAGGCCTGGGCCGCATCAATGACATCCTCATTCAGATGCGCAACAAAGCCGAAGCGGCCGCCAGTGATACGATGGGCACCGAAGAACGCAATGCGATCAAAACCCAGCTCTCCGCCTTCGCGGCGCAGGTGGACGACATTGTCAACCAGACCAAATGGAACAGCACCACGCTGTTGAAGATTGAAAATGGCGGACCCTCGACCTTCCGCTTCCAGACCGGTGCGGACAGTGGCGATGCCACAACCATGAACCGCGTGAGCGGTGTGGACGCCCAGACCCTGGGTGTTGCGAGTGTGTCGGGCAGTTCCTCCTTGGGGACGATTGATTTTACCGGAACCAATCCATTGAGTGCGGCTTCGGCTGGGAATGCCACCTTTGCTGGGATGAGCGAACTGGCCAGCGGGGACTACTCGCTGCGCATCACGATCGGCACAGTCGATGGTTCTGCCTCGGACAGCTATGCCCAGTTGATTGGACCGAACGGCGATCCGGTGTATGTGGATGCCGATGGTACCGATGGCGCAGTACGCGACACCAAACTGACCTTCTCCTATGACGATGACGGCGCTGCCAAAGTGCTCGACTTCGGTAATGGCCTGCGCGCTACCCTGGATACTGGCCTGACCGCTGGTGATAAAGCAGCTGTGTCTGTTTCCTACACCAAGGCTGGTGCCTACAGTATTTCTGCCACCACCGCTTCAGACTTCGCCAGCTACCTGGACACTGTTCAGACCGCTTTATCCACCGTGAATGGTAAGATGGCTGAAATTGGTGCGCTGACTGGCCGGTTGAGCTTCAAAGAGGACCAGGTATCGGCTGCCCAGATCAACGTGGAAGCTGCCTACAACCGGGTGATGAACGCCAACATGGCCGAAGAACAGGTGAACGCCAGCAAGTACCAGATCCTGCAGCAAACCGCGACCGCAATGTTAGCCCAGGCCAATGCTGCTCCGCAGTTCCTGCTCTCACTCTTCCGCTAATTGATTAGCACCTTAAGTTAGTTAGTCCGCCGATGGCTAAAGGCGGGGGGCGCCTCAGGGCGCTCCCCGCTCCATCCTTTGAAATGAGGTTATTATGGCATCCAGTATGACCGGTTTAGACGCAAGTTATATACAAATGATCAACAACCTGATGGAACTTGAACGCCAGCCGTTAACCCGGCTGACCACCCGCAAAGATGCACTTCAGGTTCAACGGGCTGTCTATACCGATCTCAAAGGGCAAATTGACCAGCTCCAATCTGCGGTCAAGGCCCTGAAACCCTCGGATGCTTTCTTCTCGATGACACCGGGACGCAAGGTAAATGTTACCCCCAGCGTGACCGGTGCTGCCGTTGTATCGGCCACCGCTTCAAGCAGTGCCGTTTCCGGTAGTTATGTTCTTTCCGATGTAACCCTGGCGAAAGAGCATCGCGTGCGCTCCGATCGCCAAACATATGTGGATCAGGCCTTAGGCCTGACCGGTACGTTTGTTTTGGGCGGCGGAGAAACCCGCACGCTGACTGGCGGCGCAGCCAGCATCAACACCGGGTTAGATACGGTCTCTGGTTTTGGCCTGGCAGACCCTGTTTCTGGTCAAAAAGAGCTTGGAACGGGTTCGTATAAAGTGGAAATGCGCGAAGATCCAGCCAATGCTGGAACCTGGCAGTTTCGCCTGGTGGATAATGATCATAAGGCGGTATCCATTCGGAAAACCGATGACACTGGTTATACTGACGGCTGGCAAACCCTGGCAGATGGTGCCAGCAGTTATAATACCGGCCGCGGCCTCACCATTGGATTTGGCGCTACCCGCAGCAGTGCTTCGGTCGATGTCACGTATAACGCCAAAGGCGTAACGATTAATTTGGAAGCCCAAGATAGCCTGAACGATCTTATTGCAGAGATCAACAAAGCATCTTATGCAGATGGCAACAATTTGGTTGCTTCCGTTGTGGACCACCAGCTGATCCTTTCTACAGTCAAAACGGGTAGTTCCCGCGCCATTGTGGCAAAAGATACCAGCGGTACCGTGCTGCAATCTTTGGGATTATTAAAGGTTGACGGATCATTCAAGAATCAGATTCAGGCAGCTTCTGATGCAAGTTTTAAGATTAACGGTTTGCAGGTTACTCGCAGTCAAAATACTGGTTTGACGGATGTAATTGGCGGGGTGACGATGAACCTGGCTTCGGATGCGGAAGGGAAAACAGCAACCCTTTCAATTTCCGCCGATACTTCCGGGATGCGCAAGACCATTGACGAGTTTATCAATAAATTTAATGGCTTGCAGACCTACCTGGACGGAAAGTTGGCTGTGGTAAAGCAGGCAGATGGAACGTATAAACGCGGTTCGCTTTCCGGTGATATGGTTTTTGTTGGTTTGCGGGCTGACATGATCCGCATTGCTG
>JAJUJY010000161.1 GCA_029265085.1 Chloroflexota bacterium | reverse complement strand
GTGACCATTTCGACTGGCATGCCGATTTCCACGGGCTGGTCGGCCAGGTCGGTGAGCTGGGCGGTGACAACGGGGCCTTCGTCCAACTGGACCAGGGCGACGGTGTAGGGGGCTTGTTGGTCGTATCCGGCCGGGGCATCGTAGAGCGTGGTGTAGGAATACACTTTTCCACGGCCGCTAAAGGTGAATTGGGTTTTGGCTTCGCCGCCGCAGTGCGGGCGGACTTTTCCACAGGATTTTAGCGTGTTGAAACCAGCCTGAGCTGTGTTACCGGTGACCTGTATAAATATTTCGACCCAATTTGAAGGTAATCAGTGATTAGTCTATAAGTTGGGTCTTTACTTCAAAGGTTGCAGTAACAGGTTTAGGTGAGCCGAGTTCCTGTCCACGTTGGCCGGGAGAGCAGCCGCCGATTTCGAGACGAAACTGACCGGGTTCGATGGTCAATAGGCCTTCGTCGTTATAGAACGACATCATCTTGGGGGTAACGGTCAATTCAAGGGTGCGGGACTCACCGGGGTTGAGTACTATGCGTTCGAAACCGATCAGGTGACACCGGGGAACCAATGTGGAAGCCTGGAGGTCGCTCAAGTAAAACTGGGCAACTTCCGAGGCGGTGTGGTCGCCTTTGTTGGTCAGGGTCACGTTTAAGCGTAGGGAATCCCCAATGAACAGCGTTGTCTGATCGAGCTGCAAATTTGAATATTCAAACTTGCTGTAGCTCAGACCAAAACCGAAGGGAAAGAGCGGTTCGGCAGTGCTGTACCGATACGTTCGGTGGGTCATGCTGTAATCGTCGAAGGCAGGGAGTTGATCGAGCGACTTAGGGAAGGTGATAGGTAATTTGCCAGCCGGTGAAACATCACCGAAAAGCACGTCAGCCACAGCCCGGCCGCCTTCCATGCCGGGATACCAGACAAAAAGGATGGCATCTACCATGTCTTCAACTTCGCCCAGCGCAATCGGGCTGCCGCCGGTCAGCACCAGAACGATCCTCGCGCCGCTAATTGCCAGTTCTTTGATGTATTCCACCTGGCTGGCAGGCAATGAAATACTTTCTCGGTCGCCATTGAGCGGTGTGAGCAGGGAATCGCCTTCCTCGCCTTCCAGGAAAGGAGACGAACCTGCGCAGACAATCGCCACATCCGCCGATTGGGCCAAGCCTGCGGCCCAGATCTTATTAACTTCACGTGGATGCTTAAGGAGCGCGCCGGGGTGATATTCCATGCCCATACCCTCGGGCAGGCGTCCGGTAATGCCTTCCAAAAGGGTAATCATCTGATCGTTAAAGCCGTAGTAATTGCCGAGCAAAACTTCCATGCTGGCAGCGGTCGGCCCGGTGACGAAAATATTTCGAGCCGAAGGCTTAATCGGCAGAATGTTGTTTTTGTTTTTAAGCAAAACAACCGACTCGGCAGCAGCGCGATAGGCCAGTTTACGGTGCGCATCACAGGCAACCACTTCTATCGGGATGGCGGCAAACGGCACTTTCTCATCCGGGTCAAACATGCCCAGTTTGAAGCGTGTGGCGAGGGTGCGCGCCAGGGATCTGTCTACGTCTTCTTCGCTAATCAGGCCGCGCTCAATGGCTGCGGGAATTTCATTAAAAACGTGGTCGCAGCCCAGGTCGCAGCCTTTTTTAAGGGCTAGGGCCGCCGATTCTGCCACGTCCTGAGTCACTTTGTGGTTAAGATGAAAATCAGTCAGCGCGCCGCAATCTGAGACAACGTGGCCTTCAAATCCCCATTCCTCGCGCAGAATATCTTCGAGGAGCAATTGGCTGGCGCAACAAGGTTCATCCAGAGTGCGATTGTAAGCGCCCATCACTGATTCAACCCTGGCTTCTTCCACTAGTTTTTTGAAGGCGGGCAGGTAGGTATCGTAAAGTTCGCGTTTGGTGACGATGGCATTGAAAGCGTGGCGATCTTTTTCTGGCCCGGAGTGAACGGCGTAATGCTTTGCGCAAGCTGCGGCTTTCAAGTATTTAGGATGGTTGCCCTGTAGGCCTTTGACAAATTCTGAGGCCATTTCGCCGGTCAGGAAGGGGTCTTCGCCCCAGGTTTCCTGCCCTCGGCCCCAACGCGGATCGCGAAATATATTGATATTGGGTGACCAGAAGGTTAATCCTTGGTATTGGTCGGTGTGGCCGTTGCGATTAAGCGCTGCATGATATTTGGCACGGGCCTCATTGCTGATCGCATCGGCAATCTGATAAACCAGGTCTTTGTCCCAGGTAGCGGCCATGGCGATAGCCTGCGGGAAAACAGTAGCCCGCCCATTGCGGGCTACGCCGTGCAAGGCTTCGTTCCAAAAGCTGTAATCGGGGATGTTGAGGCGCGGCACACCCTGAGCGCAGTGGCTCATCATTGCCACTTTTTCAGTGAGAGTCAGGCGCGCAATCAAATCCCTAATGCGCTCTGCTAACGGAAGATTGGGGTCACGGAAGGGGAATGTTATCATGCTTTTTCCAATATATCATATGCAAACAAAAATGTTCCTGCTGTCCAACCGAGCATGGCTGGCATTTCGTATTCATTGGCAACATCCAGGCTGCCGGTTTCAGCGTTATACTTTTCCCATAGATTGCCGGTGCGTTCGAAGTTGAGAGTGACCACACGAACATATTTCTCAGCTATTCGGAGGGCTTCATTAATAAAGCCGTAACGTAGCAGCCCGGCGATGGCGGCGAACTGGAGCGGTGCCCAGACATTGGGGGCGTCCCACTGGTAGACCTGTTTGGGCGGGCGTAGGCCTGGAGCGCAGGCCAGCAGGCCAAAGCAGCGTTCCAGCGCAGGTAAATGTTTGATGAAGCGGGAGGCCTGTTCCAAGGTAGCCAGTCCGTGCCAGAGGGCGGAAAAACCGGCAGCGGAGAGGACATCTCCAGGCTGGCCGGAAGCCATATTAAAATCAAAATAGGCGCCGCGGGTTTCATCCCACAAGTAGCGGTTGACCAGCTCGCGGCGGGCAGCAGCCTGGGTTTCCCAATAGGATTGTTCAGGGTCATCCAATTCGGTGCAGAACCAGGCCAGGTTGGTCTCGAGCGCGTAAAGCAGACAGTTCAGATCAACGGGAGCAAAGTCTGTGCAGCGACCAGCAAAACGGGGGGTGAAATCCCAGCCCGATTCGCACTCGGCATAGTTATTAACAACATGGCGGGCACGCCCGGCCAAATCCGGCGGAACATGAACGATACGCCCCGGTTGGGCATCGCGAGCTTCATCTAACAGGCGTGCGGCGGGGAGATGCTGTCCGTAATGGTTCAAGCCGTTCGAAAAGCATCGCATACTCATCCAAAAGGCATGTTCGCGTTTTGCGGCCTGGCAGGCGCGCGCCAGCCAGGTTTTATCACGTTCATGCTCGTAAACGGCGCGAAAGAGCAGGGATGCAACCGGGGGCTGGGAGCGATTCAGATCATGCTTCAGCGGGTAGTTGGGTACAAAGCCGAGCGTCTCGATCAGGTGGATGAAGTTATCGGCATTGGCGCGAGCCAGGTCGGCGCGGCCAGAGCGCAACAAGCCTTCACAGGTAAAGTAAACATCCCAATAGAAGAGCAGTCGAAAAGTGGGACCTGCCGTGGGAACGGTAAAGGGCGCTACCAGGGGCACCTCATCTTCGGCCTGGTTATAGGGCTGGCGGACGGTGTCATTCCAATGGTTGATAATGAATTCGTGAACAGGTTTTATGTTTTGTCTCATGGAAGTACTCGGTTGCGATGGATTAACTCGAGCCGCGTTTGCACGCTGGCAGCGGAAGACAAACCATCGGGGGGAGTATTAATTGTGTAATCCAATAGTTGCTCCAAAGTTGTTGTGGCAACGTGAATGCGCGTGTCAGATGAAGCATAATAAATAAAAACGTTACCATCCGAGCGTAAAATCCAGCCATTGCAAAAAACCACATTGCTGACATCCCCAATGCGTTCTTCAAACTCGGGGGCAAGAAAGTATCCGCCCGGAGCATGGGTAACTATCCAGGGTCGCTCCAACTCGGTCAGATACAGGTATAACACATACCGTAATCCCGCTGCAGTATTTCTCACCCCATGTGCCAGATGAAGCCAACCCTTTTCTGTAGGCAAAGGAGCAGGACCTTCGCCATTTTTGAATTCTTTAATTGTGTGGTAATAACGAGGCTCAATAATAATTTCTTGTTCAACGATGGCAGGGTCAATTTTTGCGCTCAAACCCCAGCCAATCCCGTTGCCACTGCCAACCGAAATGAAGTCATCCTGTGGTCGTGTGTAAAAGGCATAATTTCCATTTACAAATTCCGGGTGCAGAACCACATTGCGCTGCTGTAGCGAACTTGTCTTCAGGTCGGGCAATCGATCCCAGGTTTTTAGGTCTTTGGTTCGAACGATACCCGCCTGGGCAATTGCGCTGCTCAGATCGCCTGGCAGAGCATTCGGATCCTTGCGCTCTGTGCAAAATACACCATATATCCAACCATCTTCATGGCGAGTAAGCCGCATATCGTAAACATTTACATCCGGATCGGTATTTTCGGGCAAGACAATGGGATCATTCAGAAAACAGAAATTGTCAACTCCATTTTCGCTCTCAGCAACAGCAAAAAATGACTTTCTATCATAGCCTTCCACACGGCAAACAAGATATATTCTGCCGTTTATTTCGATTGCGCCAGGATTAAAAACAGCGTTGATACCAAGCCGCTCCAAAAAAAGAGGGTTTGTTTTCGGGTTCATATCATAGCGCCATTCAAGCGGGATGTGGGCTGCGGTCAACACCGGGTTTTGCCAGCGCACAAAAACTCCATTCTCCCAACGAGGGTCAGGGTGATTGGGAAGATTGATCAATTTTTGGTGTTTAGATAGGATATGGTCAGCAGAAGAAAAATTATCCATTGGTCATCTTTCTTTTTTCAAAATTGCGACATCAAAACTTGGAATTTCTAGTTCTTGTATAGTTCGTGTTGTCAGTAGATTGCAGTACGAGGTATCCAGTTCAAATGTTTGAGGCTGCATGGTGTGGTTGATTATGAAAAGCAAATTACCCCGCTGGATAGCTTCAACGCCAGCAGGGGTATGTAAAATCGGTTGGATATTCGCCAACTGGCACAACCAGGGCTGGAGTGAGGTAAAAAAGTTGGCATCACCGAAGGTTCCCAGGGTCAGCACCTTTCCATTCTGAAAATTGTTCAAGGTCACAGCCGCTTGCCTTGCAAAAAAGTCGGCAGTGTAAACCGCCAGTACCTCAGCGGTTTGGGGTTGCAAGATATCACACCAGGTTCGGGCCACCAACGAATCCGGAAAATCGGGACGAGCAGGCTGCAGGGGCTGGCTGGCTTGGTAGAGCGCCACATATTCGCTTACGCTGACTCCACACAATTCGTGCAGCAACCCGGGCAGGGGCATATTCACAACCGAATTGGCCGCATCTTTGACGCCAGAGCGGGGTGTCACCACCAAAATTCCACCTTCGGCAACATATGCAGCCAGGTTTTGGGCTGCTTCTGGAGTAAGAACATGCAGGGCAGGGGCAAAAACCAACCGGTAGCTCGTCAGCGGCGCATCCGGCGCAACAACATCCACCGGGATGTTGTTTGCGTGAAAGGCGCGAAAGATATCCGCCAGATGGCCAACATACGAAAAGGCCGGATGATTTGGCTGGATTTGGAACGCAAAGCGGGAATCGTAATCCTGCAGGATGGCGACTTCTGCATGCATCTCGCTCCCTGCCACTTGTCCGCCAATTAATTTTAGTTCCTGCCCCATTGATTTGATTTCGTTATACCGACGTCCAGGATTTCCGTGATGATCCAGAATGCCATGCCAGTATTGCTCCGTTCCGAAGCGTGCGGTACGCCAGCGGAAAAAGAGCACACCGTCCGCACCGTGAGCGATGGATTGATACGCCCACAGGCGAATCTCGCCAGGGCGTACCGGCTTGGGAATGATTTCCCATCCGCCGGGCCCGGATTGCTGCTCCAGTACCCAGAAATTTTTGCCTTTCAATCCGCGCATGGCGGCATGACTGAGCGGCATGTCATGTGTGTTCACCAACCGGTCAACATCCCACTGGGTGCGGGTGTAACAATCCCAACCGACAAAATCCAGATCGCGGGCAAGATCAAAGTAATTTAATTGTTCGAAGCCAAACCCCATCATATTATGGGTGATAAAGTGGGTGGAACAGCGCGAGCGGAGAATTTCCACCTGCTCGCACTGGAAATCTACATATGAATCGGATGAAAAACGGGCAAAATCGAGCGCAAGACCTGGGTTATGCGAACCAGCCGTCTTGATAGGCGCAGGTATTTGCGACCACTCATTATATTCATGCGACCAGAAAGTGGTTCCCCAGAGCTTATTTAAGGTCGGTAGGTCGCCGTAGCAGTTACGCAGCCAGTCCTGGAATCGGCTGGCGCAGATGGGGCAGCAGCAGCGGTCACCCGTGCCAAACTCGTTATCCACTTGCCAGCCAATTACTGCTGGGTGGGTGGCATAATGATCTGCCATCTTTTCAGCGATCCGGCGGGCGTATTCTCGGTAGGCGGGGTGGTTGGGACAGTTGTAACGGCGGTGACCATAAACCTGGCGTTGTCCATTTTCCAGTACACGCAACGCCTCGGGATAACGTTGAATCAGCCAGGGTGGCGGACCAGCGCTGGGCGTGCCGAGTACAATTTTCATTCCCCGTGCAGACAACACGGTGATAGCCCGATCGAGCCAGTCGAAGTCGTATTGACCGGGGGAGGGTTCCATTTTTGACCAGGCAAATTCCGCCAGCCGCACAGTGTTAAAACCGGCTTCTGCCATCAGACAGGCATCGAGCTCCAAGCGCGATTCAGGCCATTGTTCGGGATAGTAATCCACACCAAAAGCTAAAGTCATGTCAATTTTTCAGAAGAATGGTGTTAATTGACTGGGGTGGCAAATCGGCACTGAAACCATCGAAAGTAAACAGGCGTACGATTTCTTGAGTATTAGCTACCAGAACAATTTTTCCGCCATCCGGGTTTTCAAAAACCAGGGCATTGCCAGCCCAGGGGCCGGTGACGCCAAGCAAGGTAGCGCCGGGCTTGACGAAGGCTGAGAAGTGTTTCATCAGGTAATATTCAGGCTGGTAGATCAGTTCACCCGCCGGGGTGACAGTCAGCAGCGAGTTTTGCGGCCAGCCCCATGTACTGAGGCCGCCATCGGGCAAGGCCATGTTCCAGTAGATATAGCCGCTCACTCCGTTAAGGAAATAGTGATGCATCAGTTCATACTGATAGAGGGCTTCTGTCCATGAATTGGCGCTGCTGCCGCTCTCTGACTCGGTCATCAGAAGTTCTGTTTCTGGAAATGCCATGTGGGCGCGTTGGATCGCATGTTTCCCGTCATATTGGAAGCCAATCCCTTTGATATAGCGCTGGTTTTCATTGCAGCCCAAAATAGAGGCGGCCCAGGCATTGTAATCGCCAGAGTTGATGGTTCCCAGCCAGATGTCACAGTCTGAGTCTGAGCGCTCAAAGAGCGGTCCCAGGTATTCGCGAATAAATTTCGCCAGCAGTTCTGGTTTCCAGACGCAGGATGAGAATTTCTGGTCGGCAACCACTTCATTTTGGGGATGAATCTGCACAACCGGGATGCCCTCAGCGCGGTATGCCTGCACAAACTTGACCATGTAGAGGGCGTAAGCTGAAAGCGTGCGCTCATCATCGGACAGGCGGCCATAATTGTAAACCGGTGGATTTTTCATCCAGGTGGGCGGGCTCCAGGGTGAGGCGAAAAATGTTAGATTGGGTTGAATGGCCTGGGCGGCGCGAATGTATGGGATCAACATCTGCCGGTCGCGTTCGATGGAGAATTTTTCCATCCCATAATCGCCCGTTACTTCGTTGAGGCTGTACCAGTCGAGGGCAAAATCGCTTGCGCCAATGGGTATGCGGCAAAAAGTGAAGGCACAGCCATCTTGCGGATCGAACAGATTCGCCAGGGCGGACTGCCGTTGTTCAGGAGTCAGCCAGGAGAGTGCTTGCCAGCCCAATTCGTTGAAACAACCGCCAAAGCCGCGCACGGTTTGCATGCGCTGACCGGTAAGCCGCAGGTTTACTGGCTGGGCAGTCCGCTGTTGGACTGCCTTATGTTCCCAAGTGGAGGTAGGGGTGGATGAAATCCAAATGAGGGGGGATGAAGACATAATTTATCCTTTCAGAGCGCCAGAAAACGCTTCAATGAAATAACGTTGCAGGAAAATATAAAGAATAATGATCGGCACAATAGCAATAGATGCCCCTGCAGCCATCAGCGGCCACTGTGTGCTATGTTGGCCAACAAAGTTGTACAGCCCAACTGCCAGGGTGCGTAAATCATCACGTCCCAGAGTAAAGATGAGCGGCAGGAAAAAGGAATTCCAGGAGCCGATAGATACGAAAAGCGCCAGCGAACCAAGCATGGGACTGGAAAGGGGCATGATGATCTTCCAATAGCGCGTCAGTACAGATGCTCCATCCATAATGGCCGCCTCTTCTAGTTCACGCGGGATCGTGCGCATATAGCCATAAATTAGAAAGGTGTTGAAGGCCATTCCACCGCCAATGTTGGCTAATATGACCGCCCACAATGTGTTTAATAGTTTCAGCGATTTGATTATTTCAAACAGTGGAATGACAGTGTATCCCGAAGGCAAGAACATGATCACGCCTAAAATGCCGATCACGTATTTGGCAAATGGTAAATTTAACCTGGACAACGCAAAAGCTGAAATTGAACTGAAAAATATCATTAGAACAGTTGTCCAAACAGTGATAAACAGTGTATTATAAAAATAAAGTTCAAAGTGAGCCCCTGTCCAGGCTTCGGAAAAATTTTGAAACTGCCAGGCACCACCCGGAAAGGGATTCAATCCTTGCGTATAAAATTCCGCCTGTGTCTTAAATGAGCTGCCTACCATCCAAAAAAAAGGGAATACAAAAATCAAACCAAAGAAAAGTAAGGGGATGTGAGGTAGTAAAAGTTTCAGTCTCAATCCTAGAAGCGATAAGTAATTATTGTTCGTAGCGTAAATATGCCTAGCTGTTGACATATCTATTTTCCTCCACCGGTAAATGTTTCACCCTTTGTCTTTTTTTCTCGGGTGGCTAGAAGTTGCAATCCCGTAATGCCAAGGGTAATCAAGCTCATTATGAGTGCTGCGGCTGAGGCGTAACCAAGATTGCCAGTTTTACCAGAGTAACCGCCTGAGCCAAAGGCATAGTTGTAGATATAGACACTAACCACTTCTGAAGCGTGATATGGTC
>JAJUJY010000198.1 GCA_029265085.1 Chloroflexota bacterium | reverse complement strand
GGAAATCGATGGGAAAATAGTAGGCTACCAGGTCAGCACGTCAAATCCCTTTTCAGCTCACCTTGCCCGCCTGGCCGTGCTGCCAGAATTTTCGCGGCGCAAAATCGGTTATTCCTTGTTATATGATTTAATCCAGCAGATGCAAAAACAAAAACTTTGGATGTTAACTGTCAACACCCAGGATAACAACAAGGCCTCACTCGCCTTATACCAAAAAATGGGCTTTTTTCTTTCTGAAGAACATTATCCTGTATACACTTTGCCCATTGAGAATGTATGAGCTTAAACAATTCTTAATGTTAACTATTCTGGACTTTTACCCTCGATTATGGCAGAATTGTAAGTGAAACGAAACAGGAGAATCAAACCATGAGCAGAAATACGGCAAACAAAGAATCGACAAAACGCGCTTCCATCCGCGAACAAAATCGAAAAAAACAACAGCGTGAAAGAGTAATTCTTATATCTGGGGTAAGTATTTTCGCGATCATTATCGCCGTCTTGCTGATAATTCCCAATTTACCGCAAGCTGTTGGTGAGTTAGTAAAACCTGACACCTACCAAAGATCGTTGGTAAATGCAAATGCAGTAGGTGATCCGAATGCACCAATTAAAGTTATTGAATATTCCGACTTTAAATGTGTCCACTGCATGAATTTTTGGGAAAGCTCAGAGAAACGGCTGTTGACAGAATATGTAGAGACTGGAAAAGTATATTATCAATATATTTCATTTAGCTTTTTAAGCCCGGAATCCTACACATCGGCAGAGGCGGCTTACTGCGCTATGGACCAGGGGAAATTTTGGGAATATCATGATTATTTGTTTGCCAATTACGGAACCGCTTTAACGGATGGCGTACTTAAAAAGATTGCACAGCAGTTGGGCTTGAACATGAACGACTTCAATGCCTGTTACAATAGCAACAAATACCAGGTCAAAGTGCAGGAAGATTTTAGCGCCGGTCAATCCTTAGGCGTAAACAGCACACCAACTTTCATCGTCAACGGGAAGAATGTATTCAGCAATGAATTGTTCGGCGCGATAGATGAAGCGTTGGCAGCTCAACCTTAAACCACTTGATTTAATATAATAAAAAGAACCGATTTCTCTCTAGGTAAATCGGTTCTTTTTTATCGTCCAGAAGATTTATGGATAAATCCCTAATGCACTAAAAAGTAAGACCACCAATGGCGCAATAAATAACGCAGGCAAGAAATTTCCGGAACGAATTTGCCGTATCTCTAATAAACCGCTGATTGCAATTGCCAGCAATATTACCCCACCCGTTGCGGTCATTTCAACCATCATCGCATCAGAAACCAACGCCTGTACCTGGAATGCCATTAATGAGATAGCACCTTGATAAACAAAAACGACCAGCGCCGAAAAAAGGACTCCGACCCCCAGGCTGGAGGCAAAAGCCAGCGCTGCAAAACCATCCAGAACAGCTTTTACCGCCAAAGTCTGGTAATTCCCGGTTAATCCATCCTGGATGGATCCCAAAATAGCCATTGGCCCAACGCAAAAAACCAGTGAGGCTGTTAAAAAGCCACGCACAAAGCGCTGGTCGCTGGTTCCCCCCGTGAAATGCAAAAACCATCTCTCCATCCAAACACCCAGATTTTGCAGTCCGCGCTCCACCTGCCACCATTCGCCTAACAATGCACCAAACAAAAGACTGGCTAAAACCACCAAAGAATTTTGGGTGGTGATAAACATCTTTAGACCGAACGCAAATGTAAACAAGCCCAACCCAGCCACAACTGTTTGGCGCAAACGTTCCGGTAAGCGAGAACCTAAAAACACCCCCAAAACACCACCAACAATAATTGTTATAACATTAATTAAAGTCCCTACCATAATACGATCACCCGCGGGCTAATGTAGGCCGATCCTTCCCTTGTGATTGATTTTCTTGCAGTTCTAACACAAACAATAATGAAGATAAACGATTTAAGTACCGCAGAATCTGGACATTGGATAATTCGTTCCGATGAAAAAGATCAGCCGCCCGGCGTTCTGCACGGCGCACAATCGTTCTGGCCAGATCAAGCGCAGCACCTGAGGCAGTATCTCCTGGAATAATAAACTCTTTTGGTAGATGCACCGTCTGGCTGATAGAATCGGTTATTTCTTCTAACCAAGACACCTGCTCCGCGCCAATCGAGCGAAATTTTTCTTGATTTTCCTGTGTAGCAGCAACTTCCGCCATTAATAAATACAATTCTTTTTGCACACGCAGCAACAGCGGCGGAATAATATCAGATTGAACCTGCCAACGTGCCACACCTAACGCAGCCGTCGCTTCATCAATTGCCCCTAAGGCTTCCATGCGGGTATCACTTTTGGGTACGCGCCCCTCACCTAAAACCCCTGTAAACCCATCATCCCCTTTACGGGTATAAAATGAACTCATGCTGTCCTCCCCAATTATTATATTTAAGGCTGCCGGTATAAATACCAGTACGTTTCCTTTGAAAATCCCGGTTGGATGGCTGCATCCCAGATAAATCCAGCCGGTTGCGATATCCCGCGCAGCCGCTGATCAGAATTGATTAATACACGAATATCCTGGTCCGGCACTTCTTGAAACAAGAGCTGCAAAATAACGCGGTACCGGATGTTATATGGATAATCACCACGCAAAGAACTGGGACTGCTGGCTAATTCAGATACATATGCCTGCCAGCGATTCAACCGGATAGGAATTTCTTGTTGTGCTTTTTTGCGCCAATTGGAAAGCCAACGTTGGCGCATATTTTGAATCTGGTCAAAAACAATTGATGAATCTGGGATCTGGCTTACGAAAGGTTGTGCAGCATTTAATCTGGCAAGGCTGAGCAGTAAATTTCCCACTGATAAACGGCTCATATCCCCCGGCAGGGTTTGCCGGCCGCCTTCATGAATTGGCCAGAAAATTTGCGGCGATAGGAGAAATTCTTCAAGCTCAGACCCAGCAGAAGAAACCAACGTCCAATCATTCTGCAATGTCTGCATATCGTTTCTCCTATCGCCAAATTTTTAGGGTTGCTGTTCCGTAGTGTTACCCGGAGTTGGCACCCGCGCAACCAGGAACCAATTCAAAACTGTGGCAAAACGGTCCGATGTGTCAAACAAAGGTCCCATGCGCACCCCTTGGACCTGTCTATCCACACCATAATTGTACACCGGATAGAACAATGGCAGCGCAGGCATTTCCTCGGCAAAAATCACCTGGAAATTCCGATACAAACGGGTCCGTTCAGTTAAGTCAAACGTTGTGCGCGCATCTTCCAGGTATTCACTTGCGATGCGGTTATCCCACTGGGAATAATTTTGTCCACCAGTCGCCTGGCCTTGGTCCCAAAACGGATATGGATCCGGATCTGGAGAGCGAGTCAGGTTTAAATCCACCAGTGCTGCCTGGAAAGCCCGGTCTGCAAGCCGCTCTTGAACCAACACATCATACGGAACGGCCTCAAGATCCACAACAATATTTAATTTTTCCCAATCGCGCTGGATTTCTTCAGCGATCAAGCGGTGTGTTTCGGTGTCCGGATAAAGCAAAGTGAAGCGCATTGCCATTCCGGTATCATTAGTGCGGATCGGGTCACCCTCTGCAGGGACCACGTAGCCAGCTTCTTTCAATAAAGCTTCAGCCCTGGCTGGATCGTAGGGGGTACGAGCCGTACCTTCATAATACGCCCAGGTACCTGGAAAGATCGGTCCATCCGCCAAAATCGCCTGGCCGTTTAAGATCCGGTCTACCATAAACTGGCGGTTCAATGCCATATACAAAGCTTTTCGGACCTCTGGCTCCTGGAAATATGCCCGTTCCTGATCTTTTAGATTGAACAAGACTAGAGACATTTCCGGGCGGCGCCCGGTATAAATGGCTAAATTTTCTTGAACCAGGGCATCTTTAAGCACACCTTCACTAATGTAGCTGACACCTTGAACCAGTCCATCACGATACGCCTGGAGAGCAGCGGCTGAATCCGGATAATACCGGAAAACCAATTGTTCAATATATGGAGCCTGGCCGTAATAATCCGGGAAGGCACTCAACACCACGCCAGTAATTTGACCGCTTTCCACAATCAATTGGTCAAATTTATATGGGCCTGACCCTATCGGCTGCAAATTAAAATCCGCAGCAGCAATTTCTATGATCCCTTTGCCATTTAACAAGTGCTTTGGCAAAATGCCAAACGTCAGATAATCCAGAAATGGCGCAAAAGGTTCAGGCAGTTTAAATTGGAGATTGGTTTCATTGAAAGTATTCACTTCAATGTTTTTCCAAAACTCCTGTAAGTCACTGGGGACGATATCACCGCCATTTTTTAACAATTCAATGGTAAAGGCTACATCTGCGCTGGTGAGAGGGGTGCCGTCATGCCATTTTATACCAGCCCGCAAGGCGAAGTTATAGATCGTCCCGTCTTGCGAAATGCCCCAGGTTTCGGCCAGATCGGGTTGAGCAACACCACGCTCATCGAATTGCACCAAACGGCTGTAGATCAACCGGTCTAAATCACGATCCACTGGATTATAAAAATCCAGGATTGGATTTAAACGCTGCATTGAACCCACCAATGCTTCAGTGTAGTTGCCCCCCTTAACTGGTTCTGGAGCAATTGGGTTCGCTCCTGGCTGCTCACTGAGCAGCAGAATTCCGACGACGAGGCCCGTCAGAAATATGATAATAAGTTGCCAACGAAATCGTTTCATAGTTATTTAACAGGAAAAGGGCGATCCCCGCATTGCGTACGAGTCGCCCAGGTGAAAGGGACTGGTAGAAAGAAATACCGGTCGATTGGTCAGGTTATTTGGAAAAGATCACCGTCAGCAGAGTCAGGATAAAGAAAAGCACACTCAAGCCAATGGTGATTAGGAAAAGAGTCCGTTCAATACCGCGGCGAGTCGAGATGACCTGACTGGTGTCAGTTCCCGTCAAACCGCCCAAACCAACGCCTTTGTTTTGCAGGATCACACTGACGATCAGTGCGATTGAGATTATAATCAAAGCGATATCAAAATAGGGTATCACGCTTATTTCCTCCTGTAGAGTAAAACGGAAAGATTATACCTTTTATTTAGTGGAATCGTCAACCGTTTATGGATGAACTCATAGTAAACCTCCACATGCACACCCGCTACTCCGATGGAAGCGGCACACATCAGCAAATCGCAGAAGCTGGTTTAGACAGCGGGCTCGATGTGGTTATTGTCACCGATCATAACGTCTTAGTCAATGGCTTTGAGGGATATTACCGGCGCAAAGACCGCAAACTGCTCATGCTGGTCGGCGAAGAAGTGCATGATCAAGCCCGCCAGCCGCAAAAAAACCACCTCCTGGTAATAGGGGCAGGTCGCGAAATGGCTGCCTACGCGAGCCAACCACAACAATTAATTGACCGAGTTCGCCAATCTAATGGATTAGCTTTTATTGCCCACCCTGTAGAAAATGCTTTACCCCTCTTTCATGAAGACGATATTTCTTGGGTCAATTGGGACGTACGCGGTTTTACTGGGATTGAATTATGGAATGGGTTGAGTGAATTTAAAAATGTTGTGCACAACTGGTTTGAAGCCATTTTCTATGCTTTTAACCCAGAACGCATTGCGCACGGCCCTTTACCAGCCACATTAGAACGATGGGATCGCATTCTGGCCAGCGGCGAAAAATGCGTCGCGGTAGGAGGGTCTGATGCTCACGCATTGGATTATCGCGCAGGCTCTATCCGGCGTACCATTTTCCCATACCAGTTTCATTTTCAAGCCATCAACACCCATTTATTAACACCACATGCGATGAACGGCGATTTAATCCAGGACCGCCAATTGGTATTGCAAAATCTACAGCAAGGCCACTGCTTTATAGGGTATGATCTGCCTGCTTCAACCCGCGGTTTCCGGTTTTCAGCCCAGGGACAAAATAAAACAGCGATGATGGGAGACGAAGTAGAATTATCTGGTTCAACTACTTTACAAATTAAGCTGCCCAGGCGCTGCGAGTGCCGCTTGCTTAAAGATGGTAAAGTCATTCAAACATGGGAAGATCGAGAAGTCTGTACGTTAATTACCAATCAACCGGGAGTTTACCGGGTGGAATGTTATCTGGAGTTTCTGGGCAAACGCCGCGGTTGGATTTTTAGTAACCCGATCTATCTCCGCCCAACCTTAAACCGCAAGAACAAGGAGAACGGCCCACAATGGTCACAAACAACGTTACCCGTCTTTTAGATCAACGAAAAATCCCATATGAAGCATTTGAACTGCCAGCAGAAAAACTTGGTGCGCTCGAAACCGCCCGCCGGTTAGGTGTTGCACCGGAATTGGTGTATAAAACCATTGTTGTCACCCGTGAAAAGGTTGGAAAACCAATCCTGGCGGTCATCCCTGGAACCAGTGAGGTAGATCTCAAAGCTCTCGCCGCTGTTTTAAACGAGAAGAAATTGCATTTACCCACCCAAAAAGATGCAGAATCATTAACCGGATTGCAGGCAGGTGGAATTTCTCCATTAGCTTTAATCAACCGCGGTTTTCAAGTGATTCTGGATAGCAGTGCGCAATCCCAAGAAAAAATTCACATCTCCGGCGGCCAGCGTGGATTGAACATTCGTCTGCCTGTCAAAGCCCTGGTGGATTTGGTTAAAGCTCGATTTGCAGTGGTCAGCCGGCCTCTTCCGGGCGAAGCAGAAGCTGATTTTGAAGGTTAACCCTTAATTACAATCAAGGGCGTCAGGTGTGCCACTTTTCGGGCAATTCCGGCTCCGCTGACCGTTTCAACCACATCATCCACATCTTTATACGCTTGCGGTGCTTCTTCAGCTAATCCAGGTAAAGAGCCAGCACGAATTCGAATTCCCTGTTCCTCTAATTCCCTGCGCAGTTGATCACCGCGATTGTCTTTTTTTGCCTTACTACGGCTTAACACACGTCCCGCGCCGTGGCAGGTCGACCCCCACGACCGCTTCATTGAGTCTTCTGTGCCAACCAACACCCAAGACGAAGTCCCCATGCTGCCGGGTACCAAAACCGGTTGACCTATC
>JAJUJY010000284.1 GCA_029265085.1 Chloroflexota bacterium | reverse complement strand
GGTCCGGATTCATCCTCTTCCCAAATATCCTCCCCTAAAACAGACGAAGGCGGCACGTCTGCGCGGCACACCGGGCAAGAACGGTGGCCCAGCCGGGCAAACAGTACCCGCAAATAGGTGTAAATCTCGGTCGCAGTGCCCACAGTGGAACGGGGCGAGTGATTGGATAAATGTTGATCAACGCTGATTGACGGAGATAAACCGCGGATCAGGTCCACCGGCGGTTTACTCATTCCATCCGTGACCAGTCCAAGCGATTCCATGTATTGGCGGGCGCCTTCTTTGTGCAGCGTATCAAATGCCATCGTTGACTTCCCTGAGCCAGACAGGCCGGTGAAGACAATCAATTGATTCTTCGGCAGGGTCAGATTGACATTTTTCAAATTATGCAAGCGCGCGCCCTGGACAGTGATGGTGTTTTCCATAAATACTTCTTCCTCGTAGGTATTGATTTCGATTGGCACAATAAAATAGAGCCTGCAAACCAGCTCTATATTTAGTGTACAACATTGGTGTGCAATTGGAGGGTTTAATGAGGGCAATTGGGTTGAGAAGGTTATCTGTTTTTCAAACGCTCTTAAGTAATAAAAATACACTCCTACCGTTTTGAGACCTGCATTGTTATAATCGCTGCTATCGCTGTTTAAAGGAAGAGAGCCACGTTCAATGCATCTGAAGAAATATTACCCAACCATCGTACTCGGCTTGATTGCTGTATTTGGTGTGATCGTTATTGTGTACAGCACCAAAAATAATCCCTGGGGATTTACCGATGCAATTGCTTACCTGGTATCCGCGCGAAATTTTTCTCAAGGGACCGGTCTGGGGTATTTTTTTCCCAACGGTGAATTTCATTACCTCACCCACTATCCTCCCGTGTATCCCCTCCTTTTAGGCTTAATCAACTACCTGACCTCTTCCACGGTTACCGCGGCGCGCTGGCTGGATATCGTTCTCTTCCCCGGCACACTCATCCTTAGCGGATTGGTTTTCTTTCGCTTTAGCAGCAAAAAGCACCTGGGATTGGCAGCAGCTATCCTGATTTTTTGTTTTGAACCGATGCTATGGATGTCCGCTTCTGCCATGTCTGAGCCGTTATTTATTTTCCTTTCGGTTGCCGCTGGTTGGTGCCTGCTGAATTTTCTCAAAAACGGCCAGTTCCGCTGGCTGGTTTTGGCTGCGTTCACTGCCAGCGGATGTGCCCTAACCCGTTATATTGGGGCTGCCTGGATCGCGGCTGGTTTTGCAGGCATACTTTTGCTCTATCCCAACCACTTTAAACAACGCCTGCGGGCAGCGATGATTTTCCTCACTTTGAGTATTCTTCCGGTGATCCTCTGGTTTGCCTGGGGGTACCTTTACGCCGATAATGCAGTTGGCGGCAGGTCTCTCAATTTTGGTCTCTCCCAAATATTTGAACAGTTGGAGCCGTTTCGTGGGGTATTTATCACCACAGTCTGGGAATGGCTACCGCTCCAATTATTGTTGGACAAAGTCCGCTATTTGTGGCGCGTCATTGCCTTATTCGGGGGGATCATTGCAATAACTGCCGGCTGTATCCTGACATACAACCGCCGGGTTGAGCGAAAAAACGAAATTAAAGATTTCCATATATTCTCGCTCTTTGGTATGTATGCCGCATTTTATACCGTTTTGATCACGGTGATCTATGCATTTTCCTCCCCCAAACCGGATATTGATCAACGTATGCTCCTGCCGTTATTCGTTGGCGTTGTCATCGCTTTCCTCTCAGGAATCAATACCATTGCCAGTCAAACTCCTTACCAGCGGTGGGCTGTGATTGCGCTGTGGGTCGTTGCTCTCCTGAGTGTGATTGAATACTCCCCGGAGAATTACCAGTCCGTGATGAAAAGACCCGATTACGCAGGGCTTTTATCCCCTTATTGGCAACATTCTCCAATTGTGGCAGAGGTGGCAAAACTTCCCCCCAATACACCGGTAATATCCAACCAGCCAGATGTATTATTGATGTGGGCTGACCACCCGGCCTATTATTTTGGCAATTTCAGCTCAGATTTTATCCAATCACCGGATCCATACGGAATGGATACAAACGACAAATATCAAATCATATTTAAAAATCAGGGGGCCGCTTTAGTGGTCACCAAAGATTTTTATGCCAGTGCTTCCACAAAAGAAGGGCTTTCATTGGAAAGACAGGTGACCCTTTTCTCTGGGCTGGTTATTTCTGATGAGTTTGAGGATGGTGTCATTTATTACTATTCCGCCCCTTAGCCGCGCTTTTGCTTTAGAACCAGCGCATCTTATAACTCTGTGCCGGAGCTTTTGAGCGGCGGCCGGAAAACCAGGCCCAAACCAGGCTGCCAGCCAGCACTACATCCAGGACGATCCAGAGCCAAATTGAAAAATGAATATTCAAGAACAATAACAAAATGATTTCAGCAGCCAGGGACGCCATCAACGCAGGCCACTTCTGCCGCACGAGAAATAGAATGGAAGCCAGAACCCCCATGATTGCGGTGTCCACCCAAATCAATTGCCTGATTGCTTCAATATCACCCGGTAAATGGATACTGGTCCACCCAATCAGGATGATCATTAAAAAGCCTAATCCTTTTTGAATCCAGCGTGTTTTGGTTTCCATCACAAACTCTCACCCTTGAAAATTGAACTTCCATTCGCCAACAGATACGTTATAATCTTTGATAGACATTAATCATAATTCAAAATAAGAAAAACCAGCAGGAATTCACTCATGCGCCGCCCAGAAATTGATGAACTGGTTGAAATCGCCGGAAATTCACCCCCCTACCAGCAGGTAGCCCAACGAGCTATCCATTTACTGCGCCAGGATGATTTTAATGTTAATGAGTTAGCGCAGGTCATATCAACCGACCAGGTATACACCAGCCTGATTTTGCGATGGGCAAACTCCTCTTTTTATGCGTTTCGCAACCCGGCTTCCACTGTAAAACAGGCTATCCTCTACCTCGGCCAGCAAACCTTAAAAGGCTTGATCCTGGCTGCGTCTTCTATGCGTTATATGAGCCGTCCGCTTTCCTTTTACGGTTTTTCTAAAGGAGATTTATGGCGGCGGTCAGTTGGGGTGGCAGCGGGTACACAACGGCTTGCTGAAAAACTGGGCAAATCACTCCAGTTGAATCGTGAAGAAATGCAGGTCCTTGCCGATGAAGCCTACCATGCCGGGTTACTGTGTGATATTGGATTAATGCCATTCGACCAGATCCTTCAGGAAGCGGCCAGGGAAGATCCAACCTTATTATCCATCCC
>JAJUJY010000222.1 GCA_029265085.1 Chloroflexota bacterium | reverse complement strand
CACCCACACTTTGAGGTGGTTGGTGAGGCTGGAAATGCAAAAGAGGCTGTTGACCAGGTAGCTCAGCTTCGTCCTGATGTTGTTTTAATGGATATTCGATTGCCCGGCGCTTCCGGTATTGAAGCCTGTGAGGAAATTACCCAAAATTATCCTGAAACAAAGGTAATCATGTTGACCTCTTATGCTGAAGACGAGATGTTGTTTTCGGCTATTCGGGCAGGGGCGTCTGGCTATGTATTAAAACAGATTAGCTCCGATGATTTAATGCGGGCCATCGAAGCGGTTGGCCGTGGCGAAGCATTGCTTGACCCCGCGGTTACACAGCGTGTATTTCAAGAAGTACGGCGCGCGGTAAAAGAGGAAGAAGCTTCTGCGTTTGCAAATCTTTCACAACAAGAAAAGCATGTATTGCTTTTGGTTTCTGAAGGAAAAACAAACCGTGAAATTGCAAAAGCATTATTTTTAGGTGAAGGCACAGTGCGAAATTATGTGAGCAGTATTTTGTCAAAGTTGGCTGTAAGCAACCGGGCAGAAGCGGCGGCATATGCTGTGGAACACAATCTAAAAGAGTATCTATAATAATTGGAAGAAAGCAAAAGGCCGGAGGAAAATTATTCTTCCGGCCTTTTATTATTTTATAGCGACTCCCAGGTTTGTTTCATATAGATTGCATCTTCCTCCATGATTGGGCTTTCACACAAGATGCGCCCAGCGCAGCCATATGCTTTTAATGCTTTGAATAAGGCAATGAGATCAAAATCTGACTCGGCAATTGGAAGATGATTTTTTTCACCTTTGCTTGAATATTCAATACCAGACATATGGATATGTAAATTTTTTAATGCCTGGTCACCCAAGTTATCTGCATAGAGTTTTAAAATGTTTTCCCATTCTGCCTGGGTGTTTACTGAACCATCGCCTGCTCTTGCATGTAAATGAGCAAAATCAAGGCAGGGCTGCACTCCTTGAATCGCTTTGCTCAATGTTAAGGTATCTTCAAAGGAGCCGAGCATCGCAGATTTTCCCATTGTTTCTGGCCGCAGGATTACTGGGTTACCTGATCCTCTTAATTCGTTAACACACTCCTGTAATCTTGGTATTACTGCCTCAACAACCTTTTCTGCAGTTTCACCAAAATAACTGCCCGGATGGAATATGATATCGGTTGCACCAGCCAAATTTCCATAGAATGCCGCGTCCATCAATCGTTTACGAGATTTTGGCCATTCGTCATCTGAGGCATTTAAGTTGATAAAGTATGGGGCATGGACGCTCAGTTTTATGTTAAGCTCTTCTGCAATATTTTTGATTGCAAGGCATGTTTCTTCGGAAACGCGAACCGATTGAACCCATCCCAGTTCAAGTGCTTCTAAGTTTAAGACGGAAATTTGTTGAACTGCACCTACGCTGCCGCCTGGCTTTTTGGGCGTAGAAATTGGTGATCCGACTGTGCCGAAATAAAAGTTTGTCACTATGCCTCCTGTTTTAAAATAGCGCGATGCCTCTTAGTCGTTCAATTAAGGGGGGGGTCATAATTAAGAAACCAATAATTGCAGAACATATCGAGGCAATTAAAACAGCTGCTGCCGCACAATCTTTTGCAATTTTTGCTAAAGGATGCGCGTTGGGTGATATTAAGTCGATGGCAGCTTCAATGGCTGTATTGAGTGCTTCGCAAATCCAAACACTTCCAATCGCGATAGTGATAAAACCCCAAGCATAGATTGATAATTTTAACCATATACCCATCGCAACAACAATTACCGTGGCAATGCTATGAACCCAGGCATTTCTTTGTGTGCGAATGATATAGAGCAGGCCATTAAATGCATGCTTGAAAGCAGGAAAACGACCAATAATAAAAGACATAACTATTCTTCTGGCAATCGATTCAAATGAGTACCGATTTTGTTCAAGATATTGGCTTGAATAGACCACATTTCTTGTTTCTCTTCTTCTTCAGAGTGGTCGAAACCTAATAAATGCAAAACACCATGAACCACTAATAATTGAAGTTCATTTTGAACAGGATGCCCCGCTGCTAAGGCCTGTTGTTCTGCCCGAGGATAGGAAATAATAATGTCCCCGATGTATTGGTTGCCTGTGTCAGGATCAATTTCTTCAGAGGAAAACGACAAAACATCGGTGGGTGCATTAATTCCCCTGTATTCATTGTTTAATTCTTGAATTCTTTCATCGGTATCAATAACAATGGATAAATCAAACTCGGAGTCGGGTGATTGATCTTGCAATGTAGCGTACACTGCTCGTTCAATCGATTCCGGGTTGATTTTTTGTTCGAAAATATCTTCGATCATTAAGTTGATCATTTAAATCACCTCCAATTATCCTTATGTCTGATTTGGATTTGGGGTCGGAACGGTGTCTCTGGCCACGTCTGTTTGTTCATCAGATCTTACTGTCTTTAGTTCAGGATATTTAATCCGCGGGTGGTATGTGTTTTTTAGTGTTTGAACAAAAGAATCGGTTATCGTACTTAAGTCCCGCAGCGTTAGGGTTGTATTATCAAGCTGCCCTTCTCGCTGGCAGTAGTCGATAACTTTGCGGATAAGATTACGTAATTCATCTTCGTTTCCAGGAATTTCTGCTCGTGCTCTTGCCTCAACCCCATCTGCAATCATTAAAATAGCGGTTTCTTTGGAGCGAGGAGACGGACCCGGATAGCGAAATCTTGTTATATCCACTTTAGAAGGATCATTTCCAACAGCCTCAACGGCTTTGGTATATTGATACCTGGTGTAAAGCGTGCCATGATGTTCTCGCATAAAATCTTGAATTCTCGAGGGCAGACGGTATTTTTTTGCTAAATTCACACCCTCAGTGACATGGCGAATGATTGTGGCTGCTGATTCTTCCGGAGGAATATCATCGTGTGAGTCGATTTTTCCACCGACCTGATTTTCAATAAAAAATGATGGGTTTAATGCCTTTCCGGCATCATGGTAGATTGCGCCCACTCGAGTTAATAATGGGTCTGCCCCAATCGCTTCGGCTGCTTGTTCAGCAAGGTTGGCTACCTGCAAGCTGTGTTGATATGATCCCGGCGAGCTTCTGAGGAAAAATTGCAATAGTGGGTTATCCGGGCGGGCTAATTCTAATAATTGAAGTGCAGTTGTTACGCCAAGAATTTGCGCAAACAAAAATTGGAGGATAAGGGTTAAACTTGCTGAGGCCACACCATTAAAAAACGCCGCGCCAATTAATGTGGCGATTCCAATCCAGTCGGTGATTGTATCTGGTAATCGATAAGCGATAATGACTGCACTTCCAATAACGCCTATGGCAATTCCCGCCCAGAAAAAATTCATAATTCTACGGCCTTTTCCGAGTATTAAAACTCCGAATAAGCTCGTTAAGACATAAAATATTGTTAAATCTAAACTATTGGGTAGACCATAGGCAGCTAATATACTCAATACAAGCGGGAAAACGAGACCAACCTCCAGATTGTAAAGTGCCGCAATGGTTAATGCAAATGCGGGAAGAGGGTAGATATAAGGAATAATGGTTCTGTTTGGAATAATCGTTTTTGCGCCGTATAAAAAGATGAGGAAGGTCAATGACACCAAAAACAATGATCTTAAATCATGCATTGGTGAAATTCTACGGCGGTTGAAATATATTCCAAGAAATGCACTTACTGCTAATACGATAGCGATTGCAGAAATGACATCCTCTTGTCGATTTTCGGGTTGGATCAAGCCAAATTGTTCGAGAGCTTCCCAAGTGAGATTGGTAATTACCTGCCCGCGACGGACAATTACTTCCCCACTGACAAAGGATCGGATTTCTGGTGTAACTTTTTGTTCAGCTTCTAAACGCGCTTTTTCGGTTAAATCTTCGGAAAGCAAACTATTGGGTACAACAAAAGGTGTTACCAAATCCGAAACGATATTCGCCTGATCTTCAGAAAGAGCAAAGCTGATTAGGGTGGGTACACTCCTTTGTGCATCGGGCAATTGATCATCGCGAATGGTTTTCCGCATGACTTGTTCTAATACAGATAAGGATTCTTGTTGGATCCCCTGCCAACGGCTGTCGCTAAGGGTGATTATTTTTTCTGCGGTTTGTCTCGATAATGTAATTTGATCTAATGCGGTTAAATCCTCGACCTTTTGCTCTAGTGATGCATAAGAATCAAATCGAACTGTGCTGATGTAGTTTAATGCAACACGAAGATATTCTATTTGCCGGCGGGTAATAGCTGGATTTGCAGGTAAATAAATTGGCGATACAGCATTCCGAGCTTTTTCAATTGCTTGGTCAGTTAATATTTGACTTACAAATGATAAACTTTTCGGGGCCTGGATATCTTGATTTGAAACATCTCCTACTTGTAATGGATACAGGGAAGGTCGGATAGCAATCGGAAAAATCAGAGCACCGATTGAAAGTAGTGAACATGCCACCAGAATCAAGACACGAATGGCTGTCCGATTCAAGTGCTTTGTTAAGTATTCTTTCAAATCAGGAAGTTTCATCCCTTTATTAAATGCTTCCGGACCGTCTGGCTAACCCGATCACCTCCAGCACGCCCTTGAACTAACGGCATAATTATTTTCATCACTTTACCAGTGTCTGCTGGAGACGTGGCATTAACCTGTCGTATGGCTTCAATAACGATTGTATCCAGTTCATCGTCTGATAATTGCTTGGGCATGAACTCTTCTAGGATTGCCACTTCGTTTTGTGTTTCAGTGATTAGATCAGCTCGATTTGCTTTTTCAGCACCTTCGATTGATTCGCGGCGCATTTTTATTTCTTTTTGGAGAATAGCCTGAATACCTGCTTCGTCGAGTTGGCCGCCCTTATCGATTTCTGCATTCTTAATGCTAGCAATAACCAGGCGTATGGTGCGCTTTCGGTTTTCGTCATTATTCCTCATGGCATCGCGCAATGCATTTTCGAGTTGGCTTTTTGTGTCCATATGGAATACTCCTTAGTTCATCCGGTCATTTATTGATCTACCGTAATAAAAATTTTTATTTCTTCAAAAGTTTTAGGTCCAATACCCGTAACCTTCATGATTTCTTCAATTGTATCAAAAGGTCCATTATTTTGCCGGAACGTAATTATATCAGCCGCTTTTCCGGGACCTATTCCTGGTAAGGTTTCCAGCGATGCTTGATCCGCAGTATTTATATTGATCAATCCGCCTGGAGCAATATTGGATGGTTGGGTTATGCTTTCAATTGGTATGGATTCAGATTTGGTTTCGATGGAAGGGATAAAAATCTTTTGGCCATCATTAATTTTGGCAGCTAAATTTATTACCTGTGTGTTCCCATTTGGTAAGAGACCGCCAGCTGCAATTAAAGCATCATTAACTCTGCTGTTAAATGGCAACTCGTATACTCCGGGAGATTTTACCTCTCCTGAAATGTCAATAGTAATTTTGCCAGGTGTATGGGTTGGTAATAGAATGACGGGTGTTCCTTTGGGCGGTGATGATACTAATAAAATAACAGCACAACATAGTAATCCAAAGAATATCCCCAAAAGAAGCGCCTGCCAGGTTTTCATACTTTTCTCTGATGTTGTCACATATCGATGATATTATTCCAGTATATTCACAAGTTTCGATTCGTCAAGTTGGTGGAAAAACAAAACGCAGACGGAGATTTCCGCCTGCGTTTTAACCATCCGTGACTCTGATGTATTATCCTTCAGCCTGTTTTAATTTATTTTCTTGATCAAGCATCGCATTGAAGGCGGCTAAACTTACCTCAATCATTTGTAGATCTGGTTCTCGCGTGGTGAGATGCTGCAAGGCAAGATTGGGTTTGATAATCATTTGAATAATTTGATTATCTAGATGCCTGGCTGTAAACCGAATGTATTCATATGCGATCATTGCCAAGACAGGGATGAGAAGGATTCGGCTTAGGATGAGGTATATCCAGGGGAGATTTCCTAATAAGGAAAACACAATAATGGATATAACCACCAGGGTGAGCAAGAAGGATGTCCCACAGCGTGGGTGTTCTAATGAAAAGCGCTTAATTGATTCAGGCGTCATT
>JAJUJY010000157.1 GCA_029265085.1 Chloroflexota bacterium | reverse complement strand
GCCGTAATCCCGCAGAATTTCCACCCAGAGGCAGGTCTTGCAGGTCGCCGGAACCCGGGTTGGAAGTCTTGCAGAGCAGGAAGCAGCCTTTGGCGGGGTCGCGCAGGAAGGGTTCCAGCGAGTCATGACCGAGGTAGGGGCTGAGCGTAATTGCATCCGCGCCGAGTGATTCGAATGTGGAGCGGGCGTACGCTTCGGCGGTCGAGGCAATATCGCCGCGCTTGGCATCCAGGATAACCGGAATACCTTCCGGCACCGCCTCGATGACCGTTTTCAGTACTGCCCAGCCTTCCGGTCCGAAGGCCTCAAAAAAGGCGGCGTTGGGTTTGTAAGCGGCCACCTCACCGGCGGTCGCTTCGATCAGGCGCAGGCAAAAATCCAGTGCTGCCTGTGCGGTCGGCGCAGGCAGGTCTGCCGGGTGCGGGTCTAAGCCCACGCACAGCAGCGATCCCGTCCGCCGGGCTGTTTCATCCAGATGAGTGAAGAAAGAAGTCATATCGTTTGCCACCAGAAGAAAAAAGTCAGTCGTTAGTTGTCAGTTGGCAGTTACCGGTCTCCAGTGAATGAAGGGTGTTCTCACAAAGCTGATAGCTGACAGCTCTTTCCCTGTTCCCTGCAACCTGAAACCTGCCTCCGGCTGGTTTTCTTATGCCTTCCCCAGCACAATGGCCAGCAAAGCCATCCGGACATACAGACCGTATTCCATCTGGCGGAAGTAGGCCGCGCGGGGATCATCATCAAAGTCCATGCTGATTTCGTTCACGCGGGGCAGGGGGTGCATGACAATCATTTCCTCTTTGGCCATCTTCATAATCTCGGCATTGACCACAAAGGCGTCTTTCACCTTCTCATACTCTTCCGGGTTTTCAAAGCGCTCTTTTTGCACGCGGGTCACGTAGAGCACATCGGTCTCAGGCAGCACGTCTTCCAGGCGCGAGAATTCTTTCTGCGGGATGCCCTTGGCCGCCACTTCTTCCATCACCTCTTTAGGCATGCGTAGCGCATCCGGCGAGACGTAGTTCAGCTTGATATTATAGAGCGAGAGCAGGCGCGCCAAAGAGTGGACGGTGCGGCCGTATTTCAGGTCGCCCAGCATGGTGATGGTGAAGCCGTCCACCACACCCACACCCAACTCTTCAAAGATGGTGAACAGGTCGAGCAAAGCCTGGGTGGGGTGTTCGCCGACCCCGTCACCGGCGTTGATGATCGGCTTGCGGGCGTATTTGGCGGCCAGAGCTGCAGAACCGACTTCCGGGTGGCGCAGAACGATCACATCCGCATAACATTCCAGGGTGCGCACGGTATCCGCCAGGCTTTCGCCTTTGGAGACGGAGGAGTATTTCACTTCATTGATCGGGATCACCGAGCCGCCCAGGCGTTCCATCGCCGCGGTGAAGGAAGACGAAGTACGGGTGGAGGGTTCGTAAAACAGGCTGGCCAGGATTTTGCCTTTGAGCAGGTCAAAGGTACCCACACGCTCGACCATACCGCGCATTTCGTGGGCAACGCCAAAGATGTAACCCAGGTCGCTGCGGTCAAACTGTTTGACCGAGAGGATATCTTTTCCGTACCAGGGGGCTTCTTTGTTCTCACCGAAGGGCAGGAAGCGGTTGGGGATAGAATTAGGGGGGGTATGCAGTGCCATTTTGATAAATCTCCTTTGGTTCACTAAAAAATTTTATTTTTTACAGGTTCAAAAAAACACCCCCAATAACGGGGGTGTTTTTGGATCACAAATTACGCCGAATGTTTTTCCCAAAACCGGGGAAAGCCAAAACCTGGCCGTCGGAGAATGCGGGAACACCGCGTAAAACAACACTCCGCACGCGGCCTTTAACGCGCATGCCCTCAAACGGCGTCCAGGCGCAGCGGGTGAAACTTTCGGCAGCGCGGATTTCGTATTCAGCAGTCTCGTCCACATCGACCCAGGTTTCCGGCTGCTCGGGCAGGTGAAAGATGCGCCGGGGATTCATCACGCAGCGGTTGACAATATCGCCCAGGGTCAGTCGGCCGTCTGCTACCGCCGTCAACAGCAGGGGCAGGGCGGTTTCCAATCCCGGAAAACCGGGCGGCGGGTTTTGCCCGTCTTTTTCTTCCAGGGTGTGCGGGGCGTGATCGGTGGCAAAGCAATCGATCACATCCAGGTTATCCCAGAGTGCCTGCACATCCGCCGGGGAAGCCAGCCGGGGGCGCACTTCGCCGCGGCCGCCGGGCAGGGTGGGCAGATCATTGGTGGAGAGGAACAGGTGATGCGGGGCGACTTCACAGGTCACTTTCAGACCCTTTTCTTTGGCAGCCCGGATCAAGAGAATTTCCTCGCGGGTGGCCACATGGCAGATATGCACCGGCCGGTCATAGAGTGCCGCCAGCAGCAGCACCGCCGCAATCGAGCGATCTTCGGCATGGGCGGCAATGGGTGCCTGGGCCGGCCAGGCTTCAAAATGCGCGCGCCACAGGCTCATTTCGTCCAGCCGCAGCGGGCCAAAGGTCTGGTCAAGATACATTTTTAACCCAGCTGCATAATTGGCAAGGGGGGCGGCTTGCAGGGCATTATCCGCACCGGCGCCCAGGTATTGGGCGTAATCGCAGCGGGCTTTGCTGCGGGCTGCCTGTTGGGCAGCCAGCAGAGACTCGCGGTCTGTGACGGGGGGGCGGGTGTTTGGCATGGCCAGCACCAGTGTGACTCCGCCAGCCAGGGCAGCCTGTGTGCCGGTGTCCCAATCTTCCTTGTGGGTAGCGCCGGGTTCGCGCATGTGCACGTGCGGATCAATCAGCCCAGGGAGTCGGATCATCGCAAACCTCCTGCAAACAGGCAAAAAAAGAGAGCCAAATGGCTCTCTTTTGAAATGGACAAATCACGGGAGGAAGGAAAAACGCCATTCCCAGCCGCGGTGCGGCCGAAAATCAGGTCGGCGAATGGGGTCCTTCGGAACATATCTGCCTTATTGTATGCAGAAAAAATGATTTGTCAAGTACCCAATTTTGATTTTTCGGAAATTGCTGCCACGGTTGGGCCAGGGATTGAATTTCCATTCCTGATCGAATTGTATTATCAATATTGTCGATTGATTTTATAGACGTTCCGTCTATAATTATGCTATCCATTGTTGTTTTTGTTTTCATAAAGGAGGGTATTCATATGTTATTTGCACCCAAGGAAAAAGGACAAGGCCTGGTGGAATACGCATTGATTTTGGTGCTGGTAGCGGTTGTGGTCATTGTGATTCTGGCCCTGCTCGGCCCAGCCATTGGCAAGATTTTCTCCAATATTGTCGAAGAGATCTAAACGCAGCGCAGGTACAATGGGTTTTCATTAACGCTTGCTTTGCGAATACAGCCCTATATAAATCATCAATCTGCCGCCGGGTTTCCTGCGGCAGATTTGTTTAGATGCCGGAATAATCCGTACAATTCCTTAAGTGTTTGTAAGGATTATGTTTGCGGATTTGTACTATAATACAGTTATCCTGTTTTCCCCTATAATAACAAAGGAGGGTTTTCATATGTTATTTGCACCGAAAGAAAAAGGCCAGGGCCTGGTCGAATATGCGTTAATCCTTGTTTTGGTCGCAGTTGTTGTGATCGTTATCCTTGCTTTGCTCGGCCCGGCAATCGGCAAGATCTTCTCAAACATTGTAACTGCTATCTAGTTTCAGTGTTGCCTATAGAAATCTGCCGCTGAAAATGCGGCAGATTTTTTTTGCCTAACTCGATTAATATCCAGATATAACAGACAACAATTCTCTGATAATTTATTAAGTGTTTGTAAGGATTGTTTTTTCAATCTTCATATATAATAAATTTATCTTTTTCCCATATATTTCAGGAGGTCTATTATGTTATTTGCACCGAAAGAAAAAGGCCAGGGTCTGGTCGAATATGCGTTGATCCTCGTTTTGGTCGCCGTCGTTGTGATCGTCATCCTTGCTTTGCTCGGCCCGGCAATCGGCAAGATCTTCTCCAACATTGTGACCGCAATCTAGTTTCATTGTTGAAACCAATAAAACAGCCGCCATTCCCCGGCGGCTGTTTTATTTTGGGTTGATCGGGTTCATACCCGCTTTGGCGGCAAAGCAGGCAAACGAGAATCAAGGGCGGGAATTCCACAGCGGAAATCCAACATGCGCTGGTCGTACACAAATGCTTCGTTGGGTTCTACAATCCAGCGTTCACCGTGCAGTTTATTCAAAGCATAGATGATTTCAAAGAAGGTCCAGGCTGTATTGGAATCGACCAGGTACAACCCCTGGCTGGTGTGCACCAGGCGGTGCAGCATCTGGACGGTATCGGCAAGAAATGAACAGGCCGGGTACCAGCGGGTGCTGGCCGAGATTTTGCCCTGTTCTTTCATCTGGGATTCGCAAAAATCAACCATATTGTTTGAACCGGCGGCGTCACCGATCTGCCAGCCAATGCGGGCAATCACAGCGCCTGGATAGGCTGCCAATACGCGCTGCTCTGCCTGATATTTTTCATAGCCGTAGCCTTCGGCGGCATCCGGAACGGACAACAGGGTAAACGGACCTTTGGCATTGTCCGAGAAGACCATCACGGAACTGGTGAATGCAAAACGGATGTTCCGTTCAGCACACAGGTGAGCCAGGGTTTCAGTCCATTCCACGTTCACCCGCCAGGATTCATTTTCCAGGCCGGTGGGAGTGGCGTCTGTTGCCAGATGATACAGCACATCCGGTTTGACTTCATCCAAGAAGGCGGCCATTGCGGAAGAGTCGGTCGGGGGTACACGGCTGCGGTCCCAGCGCACAACCTGTTCCCCTTTTGCAGTTAATAATTCAGCCAGTTTTTGGCCAACGGCGCCGCTGCTTCCGGTAAGGATATTTTTTGTCATTGCGTCCCTCTGATTTCTGTTAATTTCATGTGTATCTTAACCAGAACAGCCCGGTTTGAGACGAGCTGGAAGAATAGTATTTCCCTTGTCATTTGGATAGGGTTTCTGCCCGGCGGGTTTACGGCCAGGTCTGCCCGCTTTGCTGGATGTGGTACAGAATGGCATCCAGGGTGGGGAGGGGCTGGCCTGACCCGCTCATCACGATGGATAATTCTCCCCGGTGATGTTGGGCATGCAGCATGCCTTGAGCCAGAAGCTGCCAGCGGGGTAAATGCACCAGGCGGCTGCCCAACGGCACATCAATGACTTCGTCCAGCTCGGCCTGAGTCACTTGCTGCAAATACTGGTTGATCTCCGCTGTGAGCATTTCCCATGCGCTTTCCAGGTCGCTCAGGGTGTTGATCTCCGGCCAGGGGCGGTCTTTCCCGAGGATATTTCCCTGGCAAACCCCCAAAAAGTAAGCCTGCGTGCCCCAATAATGCACCAGCAAGGCAAATACCGATCCGTGGCTGGGGCTGCTCTGGCTGTTGAGTGCTTCCGGAGATAATTTTCTGGCGGTTTGCAGTACCAGTTGGTTGGCATAATGGTCATATTCATAGAGGTTGAGCAAACTATCTTGATCCATTTTGGCTCTCCTGGCGAAAATCGTTCCTGGTTCTATTGTACCGGGATTTTTCATCGATGATTGTGCGGACATTTTTTCCTGCCGCTGATCATTGATATGACCGGTAACATATTTTTTGTGCACTGAAAATTTTGTCAAATTAATTGAAAATTTAACCCGGCTTTACTGAAAATTTATGCGGTTGTATGTACATTTAAACGGAAGGTAAAAAAAATTTGTTTCAACGATGTCGGGAGGGTTAATGGATCAACAATGCGTCATTTTTAAACTTCAAAACGAAAGTTATGGTGTGGACATTGCCTCGGTGGAGGGCATTATCAAAATGCAGGAAATCACGGTGATGCCGCATGCGCCGTCCTTTGTGGACGGCATTACCAATTTGCGCGGTTCCGTGGTGCCAGTGATTGATTTGCGCCGCCGGTTTGGCATGCCCTCTGCAGAACACACCCGCGACACCCGGATTGTGATCGTCAATCTGGAAGGGAAAAAAGTGGGCATGACCGTGGATGAGGTTTCAGAGGTCATTCATATCCATGATTCACAGATTGAACCTGCCCCGTCTATCGTCACCACAATCGATTCCGGATTTATTAAAGGAATTGCCAAAGATACTGGCCGGTTGGTGATCCTGATCAATTTGCAGCAAGTGCTCACCTCCGGAGAGCGGGTTGAGCTTGCTGCTGCTTTTTAAATGGCCGCTGATCCTCAATATTCTAAAAATAAGCTGGTATATATGGAACAAAATAAAGCGAAAATCAATTGGCAAATGAGTATCGTTTATGTGATCCAGGCCGTCCTGGCGCTTGGTTTCACCGCGTATGCTGCATCTGCTGCTGCAAAAGCCGGCGAACCGATTGTGCTTTTGTGGGTTGGCGGCGGGGTGTTGGCTCTGGCGGCCCTGGCGGGTGGTTTTATCAATATGCGCTTAACGGTGCAGTCTGTGACCAAAATTACCAACGCGCTTGTCTCGCTGAATGAGGGCGAATTGGATGCGATTGCCGCTCAAGGCGGGGTATTCCAGGGGCTGGCTCAATCCATCCAGGCCGCATTAACCCGCTACGAGGACAAGGTATTCTGGTATGAAAACATTCTGGATGCCATTCCCTTCCCGATCTCAGTCACCGACAGCCAGATGAACTGGACGTTTGTGAACCGTCCAGTGGAGCAGATGCTCAAGATTAAACGGAAAGATGTGCTTGGCCACCAATGCAGCGAATGGAATGCCAATATCTGCAAGACTGAAAACTGCGGTATTGCCCGCCTAAAGAAAAATTACTTGCAAACCTTCTTTGACCAGGCTGGCGGAAACTACAAGGTGGATACGGCCTATCTGTACAACCGTAAAGGGGAAAAGGTCGGCCATTTGGAGACCGTTCAGGATATTACCCAACTTGTGGCGAGTTCGCGCTATCAAGAAAAGGCCGTTGGCCAGCTGGCCGAATCGCTGGCTTGCCTTTCTCGCGGTGAATTGAATTTCCAGGTCGCTGCTTTGCCGGAAGCGGATGCCAACACGGCCAGTGTGCGCAAGAATTTTGAATTGATCAATGAAAACCTCGCCAAAGCCCGCAATATGCTCAGCAGCGCCATCCGGGTTGTGGTGGAAAGCTCGGAAGAGGTCAACACGTCTTCTGCGCAATTGGCAGTCGCCTCCCGGCAGGCCGGTGAAGCCACCACCCAGATCGCGACAACCATCCAGCAGGTAGCCCAAGGCATCAGCCAGCAAAGCAACGCTGTGACGCGCACGGTCAGCGTGGTGGAAGAGGTTAGCCGCACGGCCAAAGGTGTCAATGAAGGCACCCAGGGCCAGTCAATTGCAGTCAAGAAGGCTGCGGAAGTGGCCGCAAAAATCTCCAATTCCGGCGGCATATCCGAAAAGGTGGAATTGGCTTCCCAAAAAGTGCAGGAAATGGGATCGCGCTCCAATCAAATTGGCACCATCGTGGAAACCATTGAAGATATTGCCTCGCAAACCAACTTATTGGCCTTGAACGCCGCTATTGAGGCTGCCCGTGCCGGAGAGCATGGGAAGGGCTTCGCTGTGGTGGCCGATGAGGTGCGCAAACTGGCCGAACGTGCTTCGGTGGCAACCAAAGAAATCGGTGTGCTGATCCAGGATATCCAGCGCACGGTCAAAGATGCCGTCTCGATGACGACTTCCGCGGCTTCAGAAATCACCTCGGTGTCCAATGAACTGGCCAGCTCGATCAAGACCGTCTCGCTGGTGGTGGACGAAAACAGCAAGGCTGCTACCCGCCTTTCAACCAATTCGAACGAGGTGATGTCGGCCATTGAAGATATTGCCAGTGTCAGCGAAGAAAACAGCGCCTCGGTAGAGGAAGTCAGCGCTTCGACCGAAGAGATGAGTGCGCAGGTTCAGGAAGTGAGCATTTCGGCTCAAAACCTGGCCCGGATGGCGCGCCAGCTCCAACAGGCAGCGCTTAACTTCAAAGTTTAGCGGTTGGAATAATTAGCGGTATTTTATTGGTAGCATTTCAAGCTGTTTAGCGGTAAAATTTACGGGTATTTCAAAAGACAATTTAGTGGTACTACAGCGCAGCCCCTTCTCCTTTCTCCCTAAAAAGGAGAGGGGGCATTTTTTTAATTGCCGGTTGACAATGTTTAAAAACCGCGTATAAATGGAATACCGATTCGTTCTTTGCCGGCCTTTCCCATCACCCCGCAGATTCGATGCACCAACCCGACCGCAGACCGGCAAGGATTTTTTGTGCGACCAGAAAGCAGGCATGGTGATGGAAATGACAGGATCCGTTCGGTTGACCGGCTTGCCCGTCTGGCTGAAACAACTGGCCAGCTTGCTGCCTGTGTGGCTGCTCGCGGCTGCGATCACGGTAGAAGGATTTCCAGCACCGCCAATTTCACCTGGGATGGCGGCCGGTTTGTTTGGCCTGGCGCTTGTGCTTGGCCTGGTATTTCTTTTTCTGCGTTGGATGCCGCTGGGTTTTGTTCTGTATGGGCTGCTGATTTTTTGGCTGATCTTTATTTTCGATGAGATCAGTACAGCCTACAAAACACCCTTCATTTTGATTTGCGCGATGATCCTGTCCGCCGGGATGTTGGCCTATTTTCGGCTGCGCACTTCCGCGTGGCGCTGGCTGGTGCTGTTGGCCGCCGCGGTGTTGGTGGTTTTGGCGGCCTGGAATGCGGCCGGTAATTTCTGGCAAATGACGGCTGAGCTGGGGTATCACCAGTGTTTCCCGGATGCTGCCGGCTGCCCTCCGCTGGCCGGGCGCGGCCAGCCCTGGTGGGTGTTGTTCTGGCAATGATCATTCCCAATTTCCGCTGGCCGGGAGTACAATTGTTTGTGACCATCCTGACCGGTTAAGAGGAAACATGCCTGAATCCACAACCTTCACCCCGCAAGATGCCCGCTGGGCGGATGATGACCATTCGGTGGATTATTTTCACCTGCGCACCCCATTTTCACCTGCACCGTTCCATTTTGATGCGGAGGTGCTGGCAAAGCTCTGCCGGTTGAACTATTTTGACCTGCACGGGGGGCAGGATGAAATTCTGTTTGGCCTGCGCGGCTGCCGCGTGGTGGGGGAGGTGGACGGCGCGTTTCAAGATGCGGTGACGCTGGCAGAGGATCTGCCGGATCATATCCATTTCCACTGCGTGCTGGGCGTCTGGAAGCAGTCCACCGGCCAGGTCAGTGTGTTTAAGGGGTCCACGGTGCCGAACTGGTTTTACATGATCAAACAGGTGGGCAACCCGGAGCGGGTCTCCAATATGCTGGCGACAGGCCGCCATGTGTACCGGGTGGGCACGCATTCCAGCGAAAATTCTTACCAGGGCTGTTTCCTGAACCGCGTGGAGAACATCGTACTGCGCTCGCGCACCGATTTGATTTACGAGCGCAGCGACGATTGGACGGCCGGAATCCCTGGGGATAACATTCACCCGGCCTTCACGCCCAAAGAGGCGGATTTCTCTTCGGCAGGCTGCCAGACGATTGAGGGCAGGGTGGACCCGGCCACGCAGGAGCGTTCCGGTTTGTGGCGCACCTTCTGCCAGCGCGCCGGGCTGAGCGATACGGACCTGACGGATCGATATGACCAGGATTATGTATACCTGCTGTTGACCGGGCGCGAAGCGCGCCTGGCTGCCAGCGGTGCCGGAGCGGAACTGACCCG
>JAJUJY010000113.1 GCA_029265085.1 Chloroflexota bacterium | reverse complement strand
GGTCTGAGGCATCCCGTTGTTCAAAAGTTGGGTTGACCACGAATTGACCGTCAATCCGGCCGATACGCACAGCACCTACAGGGCCGCCCCAAGGAATATCTGAGATCATCAAAGCAGCCGAAGCAGCATTGACGGCCAGCATATCCAACGGGTTTTCCTGGTCTGCGGACAAGGAGAACATGATAATTTGCACTTCGTTGCGCATGTTGCTGTTGAATAACGGGCGCAGCGGGCGGTCAGTCAGACGGGCAATCAGGATAGCTTCTTCGCTGGGTTTCCCTTCGCGGCGGAAGAAAGAACCTGGAATGCGTCCACCAGCATACATACGTTCTTCGTAATCAACTGTCAGGGGGAAGAAATCGGTTCCTTCCCGGACGCCGCCCATTGTGGCGGCCGCAAAAACAATCGAGTCGCCCAGGCGCACAGTCACCGCGCCGCCAGCCTGTGGAGCAAGTTTGCCCGACTCAAAGATAATTTCGCGGTCACCAAACTGGGCCGCATAACGTTTTGTTTCAGGTATATTCATTTATCCCTCTCTTTGCCCCCACTCGGTTAGGGACTGAAAGTTGCCGAGGACATCCGCGTCCTCATCAAGTTTCAATTCCCAACCCGGGGGTCTTTAAAAATGTTGTTAATTTGAACTCGCAAAAAAAACGAGTAGATGACTTTGTTCCGCCATCTACTCGTTATTAAGGCAAGCTCTTAGCGGGAGCGTAAGTTCAGGCGCTCCGTGATTGCCACGTATCGCCCAAGGTCTTTCCGCCGTAAGTACGCCAACAAACGACGGCGTTGTCCAACCAGTCGAAGCAAACCGCGGCGGGATGATTCATCGTGCTTGTTTGCCCGCAGGTGCTCGGTCAGTTGGTTAATTCGGGTGGTCAGAAGTGCAATCTGCACTTCGGGTGAACCAGTGTCACCTTCGTGACGATGGTAATCACCAATCAACTTATCTTTGGTTTCTTTTGTTAAGCTCATGACTCTGCTTACTCCAAGATTAGAATATTGTGAGCAGGTCTCCATATTCACAGCCGGAACCGTGGATAGGACCAGTCATCAAACCGTATTATAACAGATGCACTCTCAGAATGGAAGGTGTTTTTGGAGAAAAATAGGCCAATTTAGCGCGGTAAGGCCAGCAGCACCGACCTTAATTTGTTTTGAGTCTCTTCCGGAAATCCAGGGAGGCAGCGCCGGACCAACCGTACCAGGTCCGGTTTGGAAGACAGGGAAAGAATTTGGCGTAAAAAATAAGCGGTTTCGGTGGGAGATTTTTTTGCCAGTTCTGCCAGTACGTCGGTTAACTCGCGCTGTAAGGTTTTTGGCTGTTCCTGTAAAGGTCCGGTGATCAGGTTAAATATGACAGGCATATTTTCAAAAGCCGGGTCCCGGATGAAGGGGAGCAATGCTTCCAAACCCAACTTGTATTTGCTGGTGTCTCCTGAATAAATCCAGGTTTTGATTTGATCCAGCCACAGCGTTGGATTATCCTTCCGTATGCGCTTTGTTCCCTGGGTAAAAAGCGTATCAAGATAAATCCAATTCTCCTGGGGTTCACCCCATTGCGCCAGACGAGTTTGAACTTCTTGTATTTGTTCTGGAGGTAAAGCCCCTAAAATCATGATCCCTGCCAGGCGCATTTCGTATTTTGATTCAGTCCATAAACGGTCTGCAATTTCCAATCCGTACTGCGGCGTCTGGCTTGCCCAGGATTGAATGGCCAGCTCAAGCTGGCGAATAACGATATTCGGAACCTGAAATCGATCAGCTGAAGGGGCAGGTTGAACTGCCTGCCCCGGGCGGTAGGTTCGATCCGAATATTGGTCCAGTATATTGCGCAGGCTTTCCACGAAATCTACCGGGCGCGAAAATTGCCTGGATAACCCTTCGAGCTGTGTTTTCAGGCGAATTAATTGAACGGCTGGCATATGAATTAATACGCTCGCGCGAAATATACCTTTTCTGTGGCTTTTTCACCGCATACGATGCAGCGGCCTTCACCTTCAGTCTGGTTGAGCGGAATACAGCGCGTGGTAGCCTTGGTATCCTCTTTTACTTTGGCTTCACATTCACGACTGCCGCACCACCAGGAATAAGCCCAACCACTCTGCACGATTTGGGTTAATTCGTCGTAATTCCGCGGATCATGAATATTGGCATCGCGGAATTTGGTGGCTTTTTCCAGCAAGGCGGTTTGAATTGTGTCTAACAATGTGCCAACCTGAGAGGCCAGGTTATCCAGAGAAAGGGCGGTTTTTCCTGCTTTGCCAGGAATATCACGGCGGGCTGCGGTGACTACCTGGTTATCCACATCCTTCGGACCAATTTCAATTCGCAGTGGAACCCCGCGCATTTCCCAGTCATTGAATTTAAAACCGGGAGTAACTTCGGTACGGTCGTCCAGCTTCACGCGGAAACCGGCCAACTGTTTACGTACCTGCTCGGCAACCGGCATGACTTTGGCGTAATCTTCGTCACTGCGATAGATCGGCACAATCACAATTTGGATCGGTGCCAGCCGGGGCGGCAGTACCAATCCCTGATCATCACCGTGGGTCATGATAATTGCGCCAATGAAGCGGGTGGAAACACCCCAGGAAGTTGTCCAGCAGTGTTGAAGCTGGTTGGCGGGGTCCAGGTATTGGATATTGAAAGCCTTGGCAAAGTTTTGGCCTAAGAAATGAGAGGTGCCAGCCTGCAATGCGCGGGTGTCGCCCATCATGGCTTCCATGGTGTATGAATTAATCGCGCCTGCAAATTTCTCGGTCTCACTTTTCCGGCCGGGCAGCACGGGAATTGCCCCTTCGTTTACGGCGAAATCGGTATAAACGTTCAACATGCGCAACGTTTCTTCTACGGCTTCTTGTGAAGTGGCGTGGGCTGTGTGGCCTTCTTGCCAGTAAAATTCCAGTGTGCGTAGGAACAACCGCGTGCGCATTTCCCAGCGAACCACATTTCCCCATTGATTAATCAATACCGGTAGGTCGCGGTATGATTTAATCCACTTGGAGTACATGTAGCCAATGATCGTTTCCGAGGTTGGACGCACCACCAAAGGTTCTTCAAGCTTTTCGCCGCCGCCAACGGTGACAACTGCCAGCTCAGGCGAGAAACCTTCCACATGTTCTTTTTCTTTTTCCAGGAAGGACATTGGGATAAACAGAGGAAAGGCGGCGTTGACGTGGCCGGTTTCTTTGAATCGCCGGTCAAGGGCTGATTGGATATTTTCCCAAAGTGCCCAACCGTACGGCCGGACAACCATACAGCCGCGTACTGGCGCATAATCGGCCAATTCGGCACGTTGAATCAGTTGGTTGTACCATTCGGAATAATTTTCTGCTCGAGAAGGGAGTTTTTCGTTGCTCATGTTCACAATCCAAATTTAATAAAAGTTCTTAACGGCCGTTCATTTTTGAGGCAATGGCCATTTTAAAGGCGGTTTCGACATCCGGTGCTAACTGGATGAGCGCCCGATCTTTTTCGGTCACATATTCACCCAGTGTTTCAATCATTTTATAGAACGTATCCTGCCAGCCGTTCCCAACCAGGATTAATGGCCGGGGAGACAGCGCATCAATAATTAAATGATTCCATAAAACGGAAATTTCAGCTAACGTTCCGGCTCCCCCTGGCAATGCAATGGCTGCATCACAATAATCCATCAATGCAAACAGCCGTTCTCGCAGGGTTGGAAAGCGCCATTCTTCCTGTACCCAGGCATTCGGGGCAACACCGCGCCATCGTTCAATTTCCTCACAGGTCACACCAATGACATGCCCACCTTTTTCAGCTGTTCCACGAGAGACGGCCTCCATTGTGCCGATGTATCCTCCCGTAAGGACGGTGTGGCCTGCCTGACCAATTAATTCCCCTAATAAAAGTGCTTCCTGATAAGCTGGTTCCCCAGGTTTGGGCTTTGCCCCACCAAATACTGTGATTTTCATGCGTCTCTTGCCGATCTTTGCTAAAGTATTCCCTATTTTACTTCATTATTATCCCAGGTTCGGTGGTAATTTTGGGAAAGTTTGTCCAGGATTGCCTGTTCCAAATCAATCCCGCTGACACTGGCCAGCTGCAGTAAATATAGGCTTACATCTGCCAGTTCACTGGCTAATTTTTTTGAATCAGGCGCGGTTTCACCCCACTGGAAATGCTCAAGCACTTCGGCAGATTCAAGGCTTAGTGAGATTGCAATATTGCGCGGTGTTTGAGGGCGCAGGCTGTCAGGTTCATACCAGCCTTTGGCTGAGACAAATTGGTGCATTAATTCGGTTAATTCTTTAATTTGCATACACTGTCCAATTTCTATTTATATTGAGGGCTTAAGGTTCTTTTGTTCAGAAACCCCAAGGTAAACCAGCCAGATGAAGAAAAAGGCCACCATCCAGTCGTAGATGGCATTGGGAAAAGTTTTGTTTAAATTGAAATATAAGGAGATCCAGGATAGTGCCAGCCCGCTGAACCAAAAGAGAGGGACAGCTTTTGGCTGGCGCTTGAAATTTAACCCCGCCCAAAAGAAGAAGGGGATCATCAACGTGATTTGTTCGTAAGATTTTCCAAAGGGGTGGAAGATATAGCTGATAAACCCAATCCAGGCTAATAAACTCAAGGTAGAAGGAACCGGAAGAATGCTGAAGGTAGCGGCGTGTTTAGATCCTTTTGTAAACCATAGAATGATCATGCTGATGGTTAAAAGGATGGCAAGCCCCAGGAAAAAGTTTGTTATTGGTGCAGCGATGGATGGTGAAATAATTTTTTCCAGCATAGAGGTGACAAATGGTTTTGCGCCGATGTAAGCGGCGTAATCTAGAAGCTGCTGTAACCATGCAGTCAGCCAACCGGGTAGGAAGATGAAAGTTATTCCCAGCATGGCTAGCCAGGAAGCGGTAAAGCTGATTGCTAACGGCCATAAACGATAGCGAAGTACCAGAAATGCCCCAAAAATGAAGAAAAACCAGATCAATTGTGGTTTGATGGTTGCCCAGGCTAATAGAAGTCCTAAAATGATCTGTCCAGGGATCGACTGGGACTTTCGAATTTCGAATAAACCCCAAAAAGCAATCAGGATCAGGCCAACGGGCAAGTTAAAATTACCCAGGATCAGTGCAAAAGCAATGGGGTAAAAAAGGGGAAAGGTAAGCAGCATCCAGCGCGGAATACAAGGGATCATGGTAATAGCCATGCTGATTAAAGCCAGTAAATTGATAGCAAGCCAGAAGGATTGCGCATAGGAAAAATTCAGTAGGAATATTGGAGCGATTAACCACAAGCCATAAGCCGGGTAGGAAAAAGCCAGTCGATCTTCTTCTGCGGTAGCCAGGCGCCCGTAAATTGCAGTCTGTATCTGGCGGGTTACTTCTTCGGCATAGGGACTGGTGTGATCCACAATCGCGGCTCGACCGGCTAACCAATAAGTGTAAAAATCCGCACCTAGTGCATTGTTCCCTAATGCTAGGTGTATGCCAAATGTCAAAAGGACCAGGCTCACGCTAAACAGGGTCGCCAGCTTAAGCCAGTCGAATTTTTTCTGGGCTGGGTGCGGAGATGATACCTGGTTTACCGGAAGATCAGCCATTTTGTGTATTCAAGGATGTATTATGGAGTCTGGACTGGTTGGGTTCGAACAATTGTGTAAGAAGCAGCCACCCAGCCCAAATTGTAACAAAAAGTAAACGGAGTTCCTCAATTCTTGGCATTTGTGGATAATTTTTGACAAGGAAAAATGCAGCCCAGGAGACAACGATAGCGCACAATATAATAACTACTCTTACCCATTTGGGGCTTCCGGTAACTTGTAACCAGATAAACATCGGTAAGAAAAAGGCAGTCTGAGCGTAAGCAACATTGTTGGGGTGGATTAAATAGGTGGCTAAACCAATCCAGGCGAGTGCCATGCTATCCGGTATTGAATTTTTCCACCAACGATAGATTATCCATAAACTTCCCAGGCCCATTCCGGTAAACAACAGGAGCGACCCGATTTTAGCTCCCGCAGGTGGTAAAAATGCCGCGAATAGCAGGTAACCATACGGATCAGTATGTACATATTGCGCATAAAGCTGAATTCGCTCTATCCATAATTGCAGCCAATTGGGGATTATGGCAAAAGAAAGACCCATGAAGACCAGTAAACCAATCCCAAAACCGGCCATCAGGGCGGTATTCTTTTTCCGGAGTGCGATTAACATCAAAAAGCCGATGTGGAGCCAAACGAATTGCGGTTTGCCAATCGTCCAGGCTAAGACGAATCCCATCAAAAACAATACTTTTTTCCTTTGTGTCTCAGGTATTAATAAGCGGGCGTAGAGAAAGATCAAGATCGCGTTGATCGCTATCACAAAATTCCCAAGGATTAGACCAAAGGTAAAAGGGTACACCAACATTAAAAAGAGGATTGTCCCGGGTCGCTGGCCGCGGAAACCAATTAAGGCTGAGATGGAGATTAACAGGATATTGAATGAAAGCCAAACTGCCTGCGCCCAATCAAAAGGCAGATAGCCTAGTGGCAGTACTGGGAGCAGGCTAAACAGGGGATAGGCAAATCCCATCTGGTCATCTTGGGTGGTAGATAACCGGCGCAGTACCCCTAATTGAGCCTTGATGGCGACTTCGTCACCATAAGGATTGGCGTGATCAATGAGGATTGCCCGGGCAGCTTGCCAGTAAATATGAAAATCCATTCCAACAGTGTTGCCCGCCATGACCCTGTGGATGCCGTATGCTAATCCAGCCCAGACGATTCCAATAAGTAAAATGACCAGCAGCCATTGGATACAGCTGGAGTAACGCCGAGATAGAGGGCTGCTGGACTTCATCCTGTGTAAGTCATTTTTTGGGAGGTTTGAGATATTCATTCAGCGCAGTTAGGGCAGCCTGAGCGGAAATGACCTGCTCTACATGCCAGCCGTCTTCACTGACCATTTTCTTTAAATGCTCAATCACGGTTGCCTGCGAGGCCTCATCCAATGTGACAAAGACAGAGCGGATTCGTTTTGGGTCGCGTGAGAGAAGATTATCCCAGACGTATTCAAGGTATTGGCTCATTTTGTTTAATCACCCGGTCATTTAAAAATAAGATTATCATAATGCAAAGAACAGCGTCAAGCAAAAAGGCCTGAAAGGTGGTTGAACCGCCTCTCAGGCCTTCGATACTCCAGCCGGTAAAGGCTTGAGGAAGATTTACTCTTCTTTCTTGTCTTGAATTTCTTTCTGCCGCTGAGCAACGATTTCAGCCTGAATGTGAGACGGAACCGTTTCGTAGGTGGCAAATTCCATGCTGAAGATACCGCGGCCACCGGTCATGGAGCGCAATTGGGTGGTGTAGCGCAGCATTTCGGCCAGCGGAACGGTAGCGGTGATAATGGAACGGCCTTTTTCAGAGTTCATGCCCTGAACGCGAGCGCGGCGGGTATTCAAGTCACCCAGAACATCGCCCATGTTTGCTTCCGGGACAATGATTTGGACGTTCATAATCGGCTCAAACAGAACGGGGCCGGCATCTTTAACAGCGAGTTTGAAGGCTTCGCGGCCAGCGATTTCAAACGCAACAGGTTTGGAATCGACCGGGTGTTCCTTGCCATCGAACACAGCCACTTTGACACCGCGCACGGCGTAACCAGCGATGACGCCTTCTTTCATGACCGCCTGGATCCCTTTTTGGATGGAGGATGAGTAGCTTTGAGAAACAGCACCACCGAAGACTTCCCAACCAAATTCAAATTCCTGGTCGCCGGGAAGAGGTTCAACACGGAGGTGAACTTCACCGAACTGGCCAGCGCCACCGGTCTGTTTCTTGTGGCGGTACATAGCTGATGCTTTGCGGGTAATGGTTTCCTGGTAAGGCACACGCGGTTCAGCTGTGAGCAGGTTCACCTGGAATTTGGTTTCGGCGCGGCGAATAGCAACCTCAATGTGCTGGTCGCCCATACCTTGCAGGATTGTCTGCGAGGTGGCCATCTCATTGTGCCAGGTGAGCGTCATGTCTTCTTCGCACAGGCGGGTCAGGGTCGGGCTGATCTTTGTGGAGTCAGCCTGGGTCTTGGGGCTGATCGCTACGCGATAGAGAGCATTCGGATATTCCGGAATCGGCAGGGTTAAGGGGTGGGCCTTATCGCACAGGGTATTGCCCGTGACGGTTTCGGTGAGTTTGGGAACCACCGCAATATCACCGCTGTGGATCGTCTTGGCGGGAATAATTTCTTTACCACGAGGGATAGAAACCGTGCCAAAGCGTTCTTCCACGGAGCGGGTGGAGTTCCAAACGCGGCTGTCGGAAGTGGCAATGCCGGAATACACACGGAAGAAGGTTTGTTTACCAACAAACGGATCAGCGGTTGTTTTCCAGACATAGGCGGCAAATGAACCGGCATCATTGGCTTTGAGTTCTTCAGCGCCAGCTTTTCCTTCGGCCTTAACCACCGGGGCTTTTGCAGGAGAAGGCATCAGGTTGATGATTGCATCGAGCAGGGCAGCAATTCCGATCTCAGGGGTGGCAGCGCAGACAAATACCGGCACAAAGGAGCCGTTCTGGACAACGTTGCGCAAACCGCGCTGAATTTCTTCATCGGAAAGTTCGCCAGATTCCAGGTATTTTTCCAGTAAAGCGTCTTCGCCTTCAGCAGCCGCTTCGGTTAAAGCAAGTTTGGCTTCTTCGACAGCGTCTTTCATGTCGGCGGGGATATCTACGATGGTTTTGCCATCGCCTTTATAAGCTTTCATGGACAGCAGGTCAATCACACCCTGGAAACCTTGTTTTTCACCCCAGGGAAGTTGAACAGGAATCAAACGAATATCCGCAAATTCTTGTGCGGAAGCCAGTGCTTTTTGGAAGCTGGCATTTTCGCGGTCCATCTTGTTGATGACCAGGAAGCGGGGCAGGTTGAATTGAGAGCAATAATTCCAGGCAATTTCGGTACCAACTTCAACGCCTGAAACCGCATCAACCAAAATCATCGCACCATCTGCGACGCGCATGGCTGAGATGACCTCACCAACAAAGTCAGTGTACCCGGGAGTGTCTAAGAAATTGATTTTGTGATCCTTGTATTCAACCGGGAGAACTGAAGTGTAGAGGGAAATACCGCGACGAATTTCCTCTTCATCAAAATCGGAGACGGTGGTTCCATCTTCGATTTTTCCCAGGCGAGTTAATGCGCCTGTATAATGCAGAAAAGCCTCGCCCAGCATGGTTTTGCCAGCGCTGGAATGGGAGGCCAATGCGATGTTGCGGATAAACTCAGTGGTATACTCTTTCATGAACCAAACCCTTCTTTTTGATCCGAATTCAGTTTGTCTATTTTAAGGCCACTCTGCGTTCTTGTCAAAGAACGATTGACTTTCCGAGGAACATTCCCTATTATATCAGGTCAGAGAAAGGTCACAGAGGACATTTTTCCCAAAATCACCTGTAAGATGGAATGTTCTGGGCAGCAAATTCAAACCAGAAATGCCAAAGGATCAATCAATGCACCGATCTAAAGGGGAAGCACTAAAAACCATCTTTCACCGGTTAAGATTTCAGCTGTGGTATTTTCGCAATCCACCCTGGAATACGAACGTATCACCGCCAGAGCTAATTCAATTGTTAAATCAGCTGCCCTCTGGCAGGGCTTTAGATTTGGGGTGTGGAACGGGTAAAAATGTGGTCACTTTGGCTAAATATGGCTGGCAGGTTACTGGAATTGATTTTGCCTGGCGTGCCATTGAGCTGGCAAAAGAAAGACTTCGCCGCGAGAATGTGCAGGCGGATGTGCGCGTGGGCGATGTAACCCAAATAAAAGATCTGCGCGGTGATTTTCAATTTATCCTGGATATCGGTTGCTACCATCAATTATCGGAAATTGGCCGGGCGGCATACCGGGATCATCTCAATCGGTTGCTGTCTCGCGGAGGTGTTTTCCTGCTGTACGCACATTGGTGGCGTGCTGAAGGACTGAATGCCCACGGGGTTAATGAAATTGATCTGGCTTATTTTGAGCAGATGTTTGTTTTGGACAGCCGACGTGATAGCACAGAAGGCAAACGAGGTCCATCTATCTGGTTGCAGTATCATCGGGAGTGAGATATGAAAAAGTTTGGGTTGGTTGCACTGTTCGTATTCGGAATTGGCCTTTGTTTTTCCGGTTGTAATATTCCCAGGCCAGCGGGTTTTCAAGAATTCTTTTCCCCCACAGCGATAACCGAAGAGCCGGCCCAGAACCCCGCAGATGTGGGCGGGATTACACAGGAGCCGTGCGGTTTTATGTGGGCAACCCAGGAACTGCCGGATGTTTCTCAGGATTTGCAGAGCAAATTTGATCAGGCGGGATTATCAAATTGGATTGTGCGGGCGGCAGCATATGGAGAAAACTGCGTTAAAGCGGACGGGAGTGTAGCCTATTTTGCAACAATGCAGACAGATATCTATTTGCAGGTTGAGGTATCTGATTTACAAAACCTGGAACAGCTTGGAAATTTTGCCGAGGCAGCGATTCAAGTGATCGCAGCGTACCCAAAAGATCAATTACCAGGGCCAAATCGCGGGTATATCGGGATAACGTTTCAGAATGGGGAAGAAAAACGACTCTGGTTCCGTTCTGAAATTGGGCTGCAAGCTTTGGAAGACGGTTTAACGGGGGGGGCATTTTTTGATGCACTCTCGCAGCCTTAGATGTCTTGGATTTTCTTTTCCATTCGCCAACCCGGCTCATGTACATTGCGCCATTTCCCCAGGTGATCGATATACGACCATAAGCCAGGTTCGTGACCGGTAATTGTGAAGCCTAATCGTTGGTATAAACGAATTGCTTTTTCATTGCTTTTGGCTACGTTGAGCGTTATGGTTGAAAAACCGCGTTCTAAAAGATCCTGTTCAATGGCCTGAACCATCCTGGTTCCCAAACCCGCGTTTCGATATTTTGGTTTAATCCGAAACGCATATAAATACGCCCGGGAGATTCCATCCGCTAATTCCTCGCGGTCACAGGATAACTGGATAAACACCTGTCCAAGCACTCCAATTTCGGCTAAGTCGGCAACCCATAATAAAGATATACCACGTAAATAGCGTTGATAGGCTTCTTGATACAACCTCCGGAAATGGATATATTTTCCATCCCATTCGAGGGCAGGTAAATCATCTTGGGTCAATAAACGGATATTTACTTGCTTTACCCAATTTTTAGAGCGTTGAGAAGGCAATTCTTTGAGGAGCATTCTCTCTCTGGTTACATATGATGGGCTTGTATCAACTGTTGGAGCAGGATATCCTCTTGTTCTTTGGAATTAATTTTACCATCCAACCAGGCTGAACGAAGGGTCCAGAGAATTTGCCGGTAAACCGGACCGGGTTCTAATCCCATAGCATGTAAGGTGTAGCCATCGACCTTCGGTTGGACTAACCGCCAATCGGTGTGATATTGGTGCAAAATTTTGCAGATTTCTTCACCCGGACATAACTGTTCGATGGCGTACAAAACGGGGAGCGGTGCGCTTTCTAAACGGGCAACGATCCGGCTGGGCGATTTTCCGATCAGGGAATGGATGTCCAGGTACAGAGGGCAGCCTTGATGTAAGGCTTCTCTTAATGGATGGGAAAAGCGCAAGCGGTTGGCAATGTCCAGGCTGATTTCTTCACCCATCGGGATGAGCCAGACCAGATAGGCCAGCAGGCGGCGGGTAGGCAAATTACCAAAATTTTCGGGTAAATCCCAGAGCGGGTCAATTGGCTCTACTAAGACAGAAACCAGCGTCTTTTCAAATTTTTCCGGCCAGGACAACGAAGGATGAATCGCGGTAAGCAGCCCCAGTTCGTCCAATCTGGAAAGCATTTTAACGGCATTCTTCTCGGAAAAGATTAAGTCAAGTTCATGACGGAGCCGGTCACCGGAAACCTGGCGAACCATATCACGGGCTTCGTTGATCAACTGGACCGTACGCGGTTCGATTTTAAAATGAAAACGTTGTTCAAAACGCACAGCACGCAGCATGCGGGTTGGATCATCTACAAAAGAAAGGGAATGTAATACGCGCACAATTTTCTTTTGCAGATCGTTCAACCCGCCCCAATAATCATATAAATTACCATAATGCCGCCCATCCAACCGCAGTGCCAGCGTATTGATCGTGAAATCACGGCGGTGCAAGTCCAGCTTAATACTGCTGCGTTCCACTGTGGGCAATGCGGTGGGGTAACTGTAAAATTCCGTCCGTGCGCTGATGAAATCTAAATGTTCGGGCAGGTCGTCCGGATTCCCGTTGATGTTCTCTGAAAACACCTTTGCCAGATGGCCGCGGACTTCGGCAATCTGCCATTTGGCTGTGCCAAAACGGCTGTGGCTGCTAACTTTCCCGCCAAATTCTTTTTCCAGAGTCCTGGCCAGGGCAATTGCATCTCCCTCAACAACTACATCAAAGTCTAATCCAGGCCGGTCCAGTAACAAGTCTCGAACAAATCCACCCACAATATAAATGGGCATATGCTGTGCATGAGCTTGTCTGGCAATCTCTTTTAATAAAGCAAGCCGCACGGGCGGGAGTGCTTCTTCCAACCGTTCCGCCAGATTCTGCCTTTCTGGTAAAAGGGCTTCGCCGCTCCCCAAAATTTTTAGTAAGTCGGTGCGGGTAACGATGCCGATAATTTCACTGGAATGTGGATCAACCACAGGAACCTGCCCCCAGCCGCTTTCCGCCATTAATTGTTGGAGATGGTCCAGTGTATCCCGCGGTTGGACGGTGATTTCCCCGGCGTCCATCAGGCTGCCAGCAGGCAAGTTTAGTTTATGGGAAATTGCCCTGTCCACTGCCCTGCGGGTGAGCAAGCCAACTACTTTACCTTCCTGTACCACCGGATATCCTTCATAGCCGTAGCGCTGCATTAATTTGGCTGCCTCTTGAGCTGAGGTGTCCGCTGAGATCACCAACGGCCGCCTTGACATGATCCGGCCAACGGTTACGGAGGGCTGGATCATCTCAGGCAGGATTTTCAGTAAGTACGCATGGCAGTTTTCCAGGTTGGCTGGCAGGCTGTCGATTGGATCGTTCTCGTGAATCAAGGCTGCTGCCGCCCGTTCATGGCCGCCTCCGCCAAAGGCAGACGCTACTTGTGCCACATTTACCCGATCGGAGGTGGATCGGGCAACCAGGCGAACTCCTTCACCGGTATTAACCAGCAAAAAGAGAGCATCCGGGTCTATCAGATCGCGGAGTTTGTGTGCTATGCTGCTGATTTCTTCGCTGAGGTTGGGTGCATCAGCGGTAGCAATCATGATATGCTGTCCGTTGATGGTCATATTTTCGGCGTGATTGAGTAAATAATGGTAAATTTCGCGCTGTTCTTCGGAAAGGGGTGGGTTTAAAAACTGGCTGGCAATCCGCAGGCTTGCGCCCTGCTCTAGCAAGAATGCGACTGCGCGGACATCACGCGGGGTTGTACTGGCATAGGTTAATGAGCCTGTATCTTCATAGATACCCAGCAGTAAAGTGGTGGCAGCCAGCACAGCCAGCGGCCCATTATGGTCGCGTAAATCTTCCACCAGCAGTGTAGTACAGGAGCCTAAGCGTTCATTGATCATTGTCCAATGTTCCGGTAGGTCAATGCGCACCTGGTGGTGATCCACGATGTGCACTTTGGTTTTGCGCGTCATGCCTTTCAAAGTGACCAACGATTGGGTATCCACCAGCGTAATCGTTTCAATATTCTCATTGGGCAGATCGCGGGGTTCAACAAATGGAAATTCTGCGCCGTATAAATTTAAAAATGCTCGGACGTTGCGATTAACCCGCCTGGGTAAGACCGGAATGGCGCGTTCATTCAGGAGATATGCTCCTAATAACGCGCCTAAAGCATCAAAATCTGCTTGTTCATGCGTGAGGATGATGTGCATGAAATAATTGTATCATTAAGGGGTGGCTTGATTTTGTGCAAAGATTTGTTCTTTACAGATCATTTTGGTATGATTGCCACTAGACATCGATCGTTTTTCCCAGGAGGAATGACATGACTCCAGCGCTCTCGCAAGAAGAAATTTTACGGTACTCACGCCATCTATTAATTCCGGAAGTCGGCTTGATCGGGCAGGAAAAATTAAAACGATCCTCGGTTTTAATTGTTGGAACGGGCGGGCTTGGTTCGCCCATTGCACTTTACCTGGCTGCTGCTGGGGTTGGCCGGATTGGTATTGTGGATTATGACGTGGTCGATTCTTCTAATCTGCAGCGTCAAATCATTCATGATACGCAGCGGGTGGGTAACCTGAAAGTCGAATCTGCACGCCGCCGAATGCTTGACCTGAATCCATATATCCAGGTGGATGCTTATAACGAGGTTTTTTCTTCTGAAAATGCCGAAGAAATCGCTCGTGATTACCAGATTCTTGTGGATGGAACGGATAATTTCCCAACGCGCTATTTGCTTAATGATCTGGCGGTAATAAGTGGAAAACCATATGTGTACGGTTCGATCTTCCGGTTTGAAGGGCAGGTGAGTGTATTTGATGCCCGCACAGGGCCGTGTTATCGCTGCCTGTTCCCTGAGCCGCCCCCGCCGGGTTCTGTGCCGGCCTGTTCTGATGCGGGAGTATTTGGGGTTTTACCTGGCACTGTCGGCTCGATCCAGGCAACCGAAGTGCTAAAAATTATCTTGGGG
>JAJUJY010000158.1 GCA_029265085.1 Chloroflexota bacterium | reverse complement strand
CTTTTGGTGATTGGAGCGACGGTGGTACACCCGGACACATCCCGAACCCGGTCGTTAAGGCCGTCAGCGCCGATGGTACTTGGAGGGCGACTTCCTGGGAGAGTAGGTCATTGCCAAAAGACTTTTTTTATTTAACTACCCAGCCGCTCGATAGCGGCTTTTTGGTTTTAATATTCAGGAATATGCAGTGAGGCCAATACATCAGCGGCGGATGATAGGCATTGATCCCATTCATCCGGGACCGCCTGCAGTGCCAAAACCGGAATCCCTAGATCATAATCAAAGCCGGTCAGGGTTTTGTTTTCAAAAAAGCTTCGGGTGACCAGTTCCGGCGGAGTTTCAACGGAAGTGTAGATCTCGTAGCGGATTGCGCCGAGTGTGATGACTTCATCGGGGGTGGGGTAAAATCCGGAGGGTCCAACGGCAAATAAACGGCAGCTGGTTAAATTGGTGGATTGCAGGTAGTTTTGCAGGACTTGCACGTTGGTGTATTCGGACTGGTCTGTCCATTGCTCTGGATCGTAATCCATGACCAATGGCGGGTACGGCAGCAGCACAAACCGGCCGGTTGGAACCACAGTGTGCTGAAGGGCTTCTACTGCGGGAGAATTCGTCTCGAGGGCGGTAGGCGGGAGAATAAGCGGAACCGGGTCTGCTGTTGGCGGCTGAGGCAGCACTGCGGCGCAGGAATGGAATAACATCATCAGCAGAAGACCGGTACTCACCAGGTAAATCGCTCGCTTCATCATTCTTGATACTTATCCTGGAAAATTTTGCGGTACAATGTACGGAAGAAAGCCTTATGACAGATTTATTATATAGAAAAACCTGGCTGATGGATCAGAAGCCGAGGATATGGATTCTTGTGCAGCGATTGACAAAAAGCAGACAATCGCGGTATAATTCCATTCCGGTTGTGTAAACCGCTTAAAAACGTTATCGGCTGATTGTGCTTGATTGGAGGATAATCGCAGTATGCTCTTGGGTGCCCGCCATCTTTTTTGGACGAACTAAGCCCTCGGCTGCATACTCGGTTTGCAGCCGAGTTTTTTATCCCTGAAACAGAAGGGAGGTGAGAACCTTGCCAGTTGTCGTCTTAAGACCCAATGAATCGCAGGATCAATTGCTGAAACGCTTCCGCAAGAAGGTTGTCAAGAGTGGTGTTTTGAGCACTGTCCGGCGAAAACGCTGGTTCATTTCAAAGAGTGAATTGCGCCGCGTGGAAAAGAAAAAGGCTATTCGCCGCATGAAGCGCCGCCAGTATACCAAAGTGTCGGAGTAAATCACTCCAGAGATTGACCCAGGGAAATAAGTGTTCCCAGCCCTAAAGGAGGTGGCATGGCCAAAGAAGAGGATAAAATCCAAGTTGAAGGTACAATTATAGAAGCCTTACCCGGTACACAATTTAAAGTGCGCCTGGACAATGGCCATGAGGTACTTGCTTACCTTTCTGGCAGAATGCGCAAATATTATATTCGTATTCTGTTGGGGGATCATGTTCGCGTTGAAATGTCGCCTTATGACCTGACCCGCGGCCGGATCGTTTACCGTCAGAAAAAGGTTGGTGACACTTTCGTCATGGAAGAAGAATAGTCTTCCCTGGAATCATCCCTTCATTACGCAATAAAAATTTAGGCTGCCGGATTTATCCGACAGCCTTTTTTATTTAGGAAAAAAATCCCCCAACCGGTACGGTTGAGGGATCTGGATACGCTATTGTTTATTTTGATTATTGCGGCGGCAGGATGACTGCATCGATGACATGGATGACGCCGTTGGTGGCTTTGATGTCCGTAATGATCACCTGAGCTTCATTGATGAAGACTTTGCCGTCTGACACTTTGATGGTGACCGGTTTACCCAGTGCAGTATCTGCACTTTCTAGTTTGACCACATCCTCGGCAAGGACTTTGCCAGCAACCACGTGGTAGAGCAAAATGTCAGTCAACTGTTGTTTGTTTTCCGGCTTGAGCAAGGTGTCTAAGGTGCCAGCGGGCAGCTTGGCGAAGGCTTCATCGGTGGGGGCGAATACCGTGAAGGGACCTTCCCCTTTCAGGGTTTCAACCAGTTCGGCAGCCTGCACAGCGGCAACCAGAGTGGTGAAGCGCCCGTCAAAGATCGCTACATCCACAATATCTTTCGGGAGGATAACCGTGTCGATGACATGGATGACGCCGTTGGTGGTAGCGATATCGGTGATGATCACCTGAGCTTCATTGATGAAGACTTTGCCGTCTTCTACTTTGATAAAGGCATCACTGCCCAGTGCGGTTTCCGCTTTTTCCAACTGGGTTACATCGGCAGCCATTACTTTGCCAGCAACCACATGGTAGAGCAGAATATCGGTAAGCTGCTGTTTGTTTTCCGGCTTGAGCAAGGTGTCTAAAGTGCCCGCGGGCAGTTTCGCAAAGGCTTCATCGGTGGGGGCGAATACTGTGAAGGGACCTTCCCCTTTCAAGGTTTCAACCAGTTCGGCAGCCTGCACAGCAGCAACCAGGGTAGTGAAGCGACCATCGGCGATGGCGGTATCAACGATGTCTTTATCTGCACTCATTGCTTCTTTGGCAGGTGGTAAAATGACTGTGTCAATCACATGGATTACACCATTTGAAGCTTCAATGTCGGTAATGATAACTTGCGCATCATTGATCATGACTTTATCGCCGTCAAGTTTAATCATCACTTTTTCGCCAAGCGCAGTTTCCGCTTCAGACAATTTGGTCACGTCCATTGCCATAACCTTGCCAGGGACAACGTGGTAGAGCAAAATATCAGTCAGTTTCTGCTTGTTTTCTGGTTTGAGCAGTTCGTCCAGGGTTCCGGCAGGTAATTTAGCGAAGGCATCATCGGTCGGAGCAAATACGGTAAAGGGACCTTCACTCTGTAAGGTTTCTACCAGCTCAGCAGCCTGCACAGCGGCAACCAGGGTCTTAAAACGGCCGTCTTCTACGGCGATATCCACAATTGTTTTTGGAGCCGGGGTAGGTTCAGCCGTGGGCGGAACCGGTGTCGGCATCGGTGTTGGTTCGGGGGTGGCCGCAGGGGCACAGGCCGCAAGAACCAGTGTAGCTAGCAAAGCAATTAGTGAAAAGCGTTTCATTGTTCCTCTCCTCAACATTAAGTACGGTTAGATTTGTTTTTGCTTACTAATGGTTGTAGTATAAGGGAGTGTATAATCTTAGTCAAATGATTTTTGTATTTTGTATAATGTTTATACAGTCTATAATATTGTATTGAATGGATTAAACACCAGGAGGTTGGCGCCTTATTGGATGCCAACCTCCTGGGTAATTTATTGCAGATTTTTCTTAGTGAATGTTTCCGGAGATGATCGCTCTGCTCCTTCCTATTGCATTCACTGCTTGCCCCAACCAGATTCTTTGATTAATAAACGAGCCGGTTATCCAGGCTGGTGAGCGCTTTCATGTAATTTGCACGTTCAAATGCACCTGGGTCTGCAACGGCTTGCTGGCTCATGCTGCCGATCATTTGCTGGACCGAGCTGTATTCAAATTCTTCCATCCACTGGCTCAGGTCGGCCAGAATGGCGCTGGAACGGCCGATACCGTTTGCCAGCAGCTCTGAGGTAGTCATGGCTACCCGCGCTCCCGCCATCAGCGCTTTGACCACGTCTTTGGCTGTATGCACGCCGCTGGTCAATGCCAGGTCCGCCTGAATGCGGCCGTAGAGGATGGCTACCCAGCGCAGCGGCAAGCGCAGATCATCAGAAGTGCTCAACACCAGGTTGGGAACTACTTCCAGTGATTCAATGTCCAGATCGGGCTGGTAGAAGCGGTTGAACAGTACCAGGCCGTTTGCACCCGCCCCTGCCAGGCGTTGGGCTAAATTGGGCAGGCTGGTGAAGAACGGGCTGAGCTTTACGGCCAGTGGAATACGAATTTGCTTGCGGACATCGGCAACCAGGTCAACATAGGCCTGTTCTACCTCAGCGCTGGTGATGGCCGGATCGGTAGGAATGTTGTAGATATTCAATTCCAGTGCGTCTGCACCGGCTTCTTCGATCTTACGGGCATAATCTACCCACCCGCCAGTTGTGTTGCCGTTCAGGCTGCCGATTACTGGCATATCTACGGCTTCTTTGCATTTGCGAATTAATTCCAGGTAGCTGTCCGGACCAACATTGTAATTATCCAAATCGGGGAAATAGGTTAATGCTTCGGCAAAGGATTCGGTCCCGCGGCTGAGGTAATGATCCAGAGCATGGCTTTCGTGAACAATCTGCTCTTCAAACAATGAGTACATCACCACGGCGCTGACGCCTGCATCTTCCAACCGCCGCACTCCATCCACCTTTTTCGATAGTGGAGAAGCAGAGGCGACCAAAGGGTTCTTTAGATTTAAACCGAGGTAAGTTGTGTTTAGTTCTACCATGTTGAGATCTCCTCCTTTGTTATTCAAAAAAAAGCCTTGTGCAGAATTTCTGCACAAGGCTATTATCTCACATTAAGCGTCTTTTTTCTCTACTTCTTCTGAAGCATTTCCGTAATGGATTGCAGCCATTTGTTTGTAGAGGTTCCAGCGCTTTTGGACGTCTTCGCGTGCACTGCGCATCAGGGCTTCGGCACGGGCTTCATCGCTCTGCAGCAGCATGCGGTAGCGGGTCTCTTTGTAGGCATATTCTTCCACTGGCACGGTCGGATCTTTGGATTCGATCTGCAGCGGGTTCTTGCCTTCAGCGGGCAGAGCCGGGTTGAAGCGGTACAGCGGCCAGATACCCGATTGAACAGCCAGTTTTTGCTGTTCGAGGCCTTTGCGCATGTCAATACCGTGAGCAATACAGTGACTGTACGCAATGATCAGGGATGGGCCATCGTACGCATCCGCCTCAAGGAAGGCCTTGAGTGTCTGTTGGTCGTTGGCACCCATTGCAACGCGGGCAACGTACACGTAACCGTAGGACATGGCAATCATGCCCAGGTCTTTCTTGGGCATTCCCTTACCGTCAGCGGCGAATTTCGCCACAGCGGCGCGCGGGGTGGCTTTTGAGGCCTGACCGCCGGTGTTTGAGTACACTTCGGTGTCCATGACCAGGATATTGATATTGCGGCCGGAAGCGAGGACATGGTCTAAACCGCCGTAACCGATATCGTAAGCCCAGCCGTCACCACCCAGGATCCAGACACTCTTGCGGACGAGCATATCAGCAACACCTTCGAGCAGTGCGGCGCGCGGGTCTTTGCTGGCCTGCAAGCGCTGCTTGAGGATAGCAACACGTTCGCGCTGGCCGCGAATGCCAGCTTCGGTGGTCTGGTCGGCGTTCAGCAGGGCGCTGGCCAGTTCTTCGCCAATTTCGCTGGCGAGGGCTTTGACCAGTTCGGTCGCGAACTCAGACTGCTTGTCGATGGTCAGGCGCATGCCCAGACCAAATTCGGCATTGTCTTCGAAGAGGCTGTTGGACCAGGCTGGGCCGCGGCCGTCTTTGTTGACCGCCCACGGGGTGGTGGGCAGGTTACCGCCGTAAATGGAGGAGCAGCCGGTGGCGTTGGCTACCACACTGCGGTCGCCGAAGAGTTGGGAGAGCAGTTTAACGTAGGGGGTCTCACCGCAGCCAGCGCAGGCGCCGGAGAACTCAAACAGCGGTTGCAGCAGTTGGGAATTCTTGACGGTTCCAACGTTGAGGATGGTGCGGTCGGTTTCGGGGATCTCCAGGAAGAACTCCCAGTTTTCGCGTTCGGATTCGCGGATGGGAGGCTGAGCAGCCATGTTGATGGCTTTCAGGCCAGCCTGGGTCTTGTTCTTGGCCGGGCAGGCTTCCACGCACAGGGCGCAGCCGGTGCAGTCTTCCGGAGCAACCTGGATGGTGAATTTCATGCCGGGCAGTTCTTTGAACTTGGCATCCACTGCCTTGAAGGTGGCCGGGGCATTTTCCAGGTACTTGGGATCGTACACTTTCTGGCGGATGACGGCATGCGGGCAGACGAAGGAGCATTTACCGCACTGGATACAAACTTCGGGATCCCAGACGGGGATTTCGAGGGCGATATTGCGTTTTTCCCACTGCGCGGTTGCGGTCGGGAAAGTGCCGTCCACGGGCATTTTGCTGACGGGCAGATCGTCGCCTTCAAAAGCGAGGATGGGGCCGAGCACGTCGCGAACAAATTCCGGAGCCTGATCGGCAACGGGTTTGCGGCGGGAGAAGGTGCTGGTGACCGCGGCGGGAACTTTCACTTCGTGCAGGTGGGCCAGAGTGTGGTCCACGGCTTCAAAGTTGCGTTGAACCACTGCTTCACCGCGCTTGCCGTAGGTCTTCTTGATCGATTTCTTGATCTGTTCGATCGCTTCTTCGCGGGGAAGAACACCGCTGATGGCAAAGAAGCAGGTCTGCATGATGGTATTGATGCGGCCGCCCATGCCAGTCTTATTGGCTACTTCGTACGCATCGATGACGTAGAAGCGCAGTTTCTTGGCGATGATGGTTTCCTGAACCTCAACGGGGAGATGATCCCAAACTTCTTCGGTGGAGTAGATGCTGTTGAGCAGGAACACAGCGCCCGGTGCAGCATATTTGAGCATATCCAGCCGCTCCAGGAAGGAGAACTGGTGGCATGCCACAAAACTGGCGTCGCCATTGCCGATCAAATATGGAGCGCGAATCGGTTTCGGACCAAAGCGCAGGTGCGAAATGGTGACGGAACCGGATTTCTTCGAGTCGTACACGAAGTAGCCCTGAGCGTAGTTGTCAGTTTCTTCGCCGATGATTTTGATGGAGTTCTTGTTTGCACCCACGGTACCATCAGCACCCAGACCAAAGAAAACGCAGCGCACGGTCTGCGCAGAGGCAATCGAGAAGGTGTGATCGTAATCCAGGCTGGTGTGATTGAGATCATCGTTGATACCCACGGTGAAGTGGTTGCGGGGAAGTTCGTTTTTGAGTTCGTCAAAGACGGCCTTGACCATCGCCGGGGTGAATTCTTTGGAAGAGAGACCATAGCGGCCGCCAACAATGACCGGAGCGGTCTTGAAGGGGGCTGTGCCGTTGGCCAGCGATTCAAATACAGCCGAGACGATGTCCTGGTGCAGCGGTTCAGCAGCGGCGCCGGGTTCTTTGGTGCGGTCAAGAACGGCAATTTTCTTGACGGTGGCGGGCAAAACACTCATCAGGTGTTCAACCGAGAACGGTCGGAACAGGCGGACGGAAATCACGCCGACTTTTTCGCCCTTGGACTGCAGGTAGAGGGCAGTTTCTTCGGCAGTTTCGGCGCCAGAGCCCATCAAAATGATGACACGTTCCGCATCCGGAGCACCGGCGTAATCGAACAGATGGTAAGAGCGGCCGGTTAAGGCAGCGAACTTATCCATTGCCTTCTGCATGATGGCGGGTTTGGCACTGTAAATGGGATTGATGGTTTCGCGAGCCTGGAAGAACACATCCGGATTCTGGGCAGTACCGCGCAGAACAGGGTGGTCTGAGCTGAGGGCGCGAGCGCGGTGTTCGGCAATCAGTTTGTTGTCGATCATGGCGCGCAAATCATCATCAGTCAAGAATTCGATCTTGTTTACTTCATGGGAAGTGCGGAAGCCGTCAAAGAAGTGCATCACGGGCACGCGGGATTCCAGCGTGGCAGCCTGGGCGATGAGCGCCATATCGTGCGCTTCCTGAGCGGAACGGGAAGCCAGCAGTGCCCAACCGGTCTGGCGAGTGGACATGACGTCTGAGTGGTCGCCGAAGATAGAGAGAGCATGGGTGGCTAAGGTACGGGCGGAAACATGGAAAACAGCCGGGGTCAATTCACCAGCGATTTTGTACATGTTCGGGATCATCAGGAGCAAGCCCTGAGAAGCGGTAAAGGTTGTGGTCAGCGAGCCGGTTTGCAGCGCGCCGTGAACAGCACCTGCGGCACCGCCTTCAGACTGCATTTCCGCCACAAGAGGCACAGTTCCCCAAATATTGGGGATTTTCGCTGCGGCCCAGGCATCGGCGAATTCGCCCATACCGGAAGACGGAGTGATCGGGTAGATCGCGATCACCTCGTTTACCCGGTATGCCACATGAGCAACAGCTTCATTGGCATCGATAGTAACTTTTGTACGAGACATAACTACACTCCATTAAGGGGATGAACCAGAGCGTGGCCTGTAACAGACCAGATGATTGAAACAAGGCCAACTTGGATTTCAGATGATGGCGGCACTAATTCTTTCCGGGGATATTGATTTACCATTAAGAATTAAAACCTTTGACTGGATTGTAAAGAACTAAACTAGACAATTCCTAAAAAGTGTATCGGCATTTCAGAGACAGGGTAAGTTATATAGATCATTGAAATTGTATGTTTCCTGTCATATTTACACAATAACACCTCCGAGGCCCCCAGACTGGCCCGGATTTTGGTTGCTTGCCCTCCCATATTTGTTCTGGTTGTGTCTTTTGCTGCTGAGATCAATCAAGGAAACCGGCTGCAATCAGGCACTTGACTAATTTTACCGCGATTGCAGCCGATTCTTTGCACGAATTTTCACGAAATAAAAATTCTAATGAATCAACGGTTTATTTCGCAAGAATACGTTGGCGCGCCAGCATTAATGAAGCCAGCGTTTTTGAGTCGTGGATCTCACCGCGTTCCGCCATTGCATACGCTTCAACCGCAGGAATGGTGCGAACCTGTAAGAACTCGTCAGCATCCGGGTCGAGCGGATCTGCATACAGCCCCAGTGCCAGGTATACATACATATGCTCGTTGCAGTACCCTGGTGTCAGGTAAAAGTCACCCAATAAGATTAATTCCGCTGCTGCCTGGCCGGTTTCTTCACGGATTTCGCGGGCAGCGCCAACCGAAGGGTCTTCCTCGTGTTCCAATACCCCTGCCGGGAGTTCTAGCAGTTCCTGCTGTGCGCCAATGCGGTACTGCGTTACGAACCACAAATTCCCCTGCTGATCCAACGGAATGACGGTGACGGAATCTCGGTGATCCACCAGGTCATAAGGCCGCACGTTTCCATCCGGAAGGCGCGCCTGGATTTTCTCTACATTGAAAGCTCGGCCTTGATAGACGGATTCACGGCCAACCACTTCAAATTCCATAGAATGCTCCTGCGTAATTTAATTGGAAAAGCGGGGGTGGTGTACCCCCGCCGGGTTGATCAAATCGAAATTGAATTATGGGATCTGCAAGACCTGGCCGGAGGTCAGGGTGAAGGGACTTTGCAGATTGTTTGCCTGAGCAATAACTTCGGGGGCTACATCGCCATAGGCGCAGGCAATGGTGTAAATGGTATCGCCAGCTTTGACGGTGTATTGCGCAGGATGGGCTTTGAGCGCGCGTTCACCAGAATTCCAGGTGCCGCTGGTGGGGATTTTTAAAGAGGTGCCAGCAGCCGGGCGGGAGCTCATGGTCAGGTTGTTCTGCGAGAAGAACGTGTTCAGGTCCAGGTTGTAGCGGCGG
>JAJUJY010000132.1 GCA_029265085.1 Chloroflexota bacterium | reverse complement strand
GGTTCGTTCTCATTGGATCCATGAACCCTGAAGAAGGAAATTTGCGTTCGCAAATCTTGGATCGGTTTGGTTTGCGAATTTTAGTGTCAGGTTTAACCGATTCCCGCGATCGATTAGAAGCTTACCGTCGTGTAAAAGCATATCAAACCAATCCACGAGACTTAATTTTTCAGTATTCCCCCGAGACACAATTAGCCAATCAGGAAATTATCACTGCAAAAGAAATTCTCCCAAATGTTGTCTTGCCGGATTCAATCGCTGCACAAGGCATCGAATTGGTTCAAAAATTAAAAATCGATTCACTTCGAGCAGAAATCACTCTGTTTGAGGCTGCACGTGCCTTCGCTGCAGCGGATAATCGTTTTACCGTTACATTAGATGATTTAAAACAAGTTGCCCCGATGGCGCTGCGTTTACGTAAATCGAATTTTATGGATGAGTATGTTCGTCATCACTCTTCAGAAGACCAGGAAATTATTGATTTACTAAATGTTTTAGAAAATTAACCAATAAAGAGGTTGGATTGAGTAACCCAAGAATCATTGCAGGAACCGCCCGTGGAATGCGCCTTCAAGGCGTTCCAGGAGACATCACCCGACCAGTTACAGATCGAGTCAAAGAAGCATTATTTAACATATTGGGTAATGACATTATAGAAGCCACGCTTCTTGATCTCTTTGCCGGAACGGGCTCGATTGGCATCGAGGCATTAAGCCGCGGAGCCAGATATGTTCGATTTAATGATTTGAACCGCCCAGCAATAAACACGGTCAAAGCCAATTTAAAACATACCCGGCTTGAAGAACGGGCAGAAGTAATCCAATCCGATGCGTTTGCTTTGCTAAAAAGGAAACCGGATCGATCATTTGACTATATTTATATTGCCCCTCCTCAATATAAAGGGCTCTGGCAGCAAGCAATCAAATTGATCGATGATAATCCAGGTTGGTTTTCCGAGGAATCCTGGGTAATAGTTCAGATCGACCCATTGGAATATGAAGACCTCAAATTGCGAACCTTACATGAGTTTGAACAACGCAAATATGGCAGTACCTTACTGGTGTTTTATGAACCCTTATTAGTAGAAGATGATCAAGGCAAAGCTTAATTGGATAACTTTATTTTCAACTGGTTATTTTCATCATAAAAGTAGCGAAAAAAGAGGATTGGCTTTCCTGGTTTCCAATTCAAGAAATGTGGAAGAACACAATACAAATCTTCTACCATTGGCAAATTAGGGATGTCGTTGATTACCTTCCATTCGAGTATGCCTTCGCCGGAGGCGATCATTTCTCCATTCGGATTTTCACCGCGAAATACATAGATCCCAATCCCTGTCGATCCACCAGTATCAATCATAATCGTACCGCAGAGCCACAACTGGCCTACCTCTAATCCAGTTTCTTCTTTGAGTTCTCTCCTCGCGGCATTTAATATATCTTCACCGCGTTCGATATGTCCCCCAATCCCATTATACAAATTAGCCCAAAGTTTTTTGGTTGCAGCACCTTTCAACAACAACACCTTGTCTTCTTTGGTGAGAAAAATTAAAGTGCGAGGAATGATTTTATATCGATCATGAAATACGCCCTGATCTTCTTTCGGCATAATTCCTCCAGAAAAAAATATCCCCCTTTCCATCCACTGAAAAGGGGGAAAATTTCAAGCTTTGAATTTAGCTTAAGAACATGGGAACGCCCATGAAATCACGAACTTTCGGGCGATACACATCAATATCGTAATAGCTAGGAACATCCACACGCTTTCTTCCTGCCAATACCATTTCAATCGGCACAGTAGTATATTTACCGCCGTGTAATGCGACCATTTTGCCGGTTTCATTTCGGCGAATCAATTGAGTCGCCAAGTTACCAAAGGACATTGCCACCATTCGGTCTAATGAATCGGGTGCTCCCGAGCGCATCAAATATCCAAGCTGTTGGTACATGGTGTGGTGGCCAGTGCGGCGTTTAATTTCTTCAGAGAGAATTTCACCAACACCACCTAGCTTTCGGTGACCATACGCATCTGCTTCGCCAGTTTCGATTACATCGCCGCCTTCAAGAATTGCACCTTCCGAAATCGTCATAATTGCATAATTAGAAGGATTATGCCGCTTATCATTGACCAGGAAATTGCATAGCTTGTCAACATCCACAGGAACTTCTGGGATTACAGCACGGTCAACATAAGACAGATAGGCACTGATTAAACTCGTTTCACCGGAGTTGCGGCCAAACAATTCAACTACACCAATTCGCTCATGCGATCCAACAGAGGTACGCATGTTTGTGATAAATTCCACACTACGAGTTACTGCTGTCGAAAATCCAATACAATAATCCGTTCCAAACACATCATTATCCATGGTTTTTGGAACTGCAACCACCGGAAATCCTTCTTTATGTAAGCGCACAGCAAAACTTAATGTATCATCACCACCAATAGGAACCAAAGTATCAATTCCTAAATTCGCAAGGACATTAACCACATAATCCGTATAATCGACCTTGCTCTCATCTTTAAGGGGCTTTCCCCATTTTGAGTTCCTCAAAAAGTCTGGAATATCCTTGGTCGACACTTTTTGCGGATTTGTACGCGAAGTATGCAGAAAAGTACCACCGGTTCGGTCGATAATACGAACATCATCGCTGTGCAATTCGCGGATATAGTAATCGCGTGTAGAAGGTTCATCCGCGTTATACTGCAAAAGCCCACCCCAGCCACGGCGGATACCAATAACACGGTAGCCTAACTCCAAAGCACCCATGACAACCGACTTAATACACGGGTTCAAACCAGGGACATCACCACCACCGGTCAGAATACCAATCGTTTTGGACATAAAAGCCTCCGCAAAGTAAAAATTTAAATATGATTAATTATCCTTCACCTGTTGATCCAACCGGGATTTGAAAATTAATCCGGCAACCCTGGCCTGGGCTGGAATCAATCTCCATAAAACCGCCCAGCATTTCGACGCGCTCTTTGATTAATTTCAACCCTAAACCACTTCCATTTTTAAGTTCAAGTGGGTTAAATCCTTTTCCAGTATCAGACACGCTAACCCGAACCACCGGATCATCAATTACTAATTGAACAGATATTTGGGGTTTTATCGGATTTTCAACATTATGACGCACAGCATTACCCATAATTTCCTGTAATGCCCGGAAGATCATCACCTCGACAAATGGTTCAAATCGTCGTTCAGTACCCTTAATAGTTAATTTGACCTCAACACCATTTTCTTCTTTAAACGATTCGGTATAACGTTTGATCGTGGGCACAAGACCTAAATCATCAAGCATCATCGGTCTTAATCCAGCAATGAACAGTCTGACCTTTTGAAAAGTGCTCATCGCTGAGTTTTTTAGATTTTCTAATTCTTCTTTAGCTCTGGCAGGATCCAAATCAAATAAACGAGAAGCAATTTCGGATTGGACAATAAAATTGGAAAGCGCTTGCGCTGGTCCATCATGCATTTGCCGAGATAAGCGTTGACGTTCAGCCTCTTGAGCATTTACCAGTTTTTCGAGTAGCGCCGAATCACCCCGCGCGCTTTTGGTATTACGGGATGGCTGGTGGCCTTCCACCAAAAATTCCATCACCTTTTCCAAAAACTGAATATTGCGTTGTAAATTGGTTTGCTCAGTTTGTAATTTTTCAATCTGACTGCGCATTACCAGCAAGCGCTGTTGCGCATCCAGGGCTGATGTATACGCCATACGGATATCCGCCTTGGATGTATTTTCTAACTGAGCCTGGACTTGCTGCAAATGAGCAGAAATATTTGTATTCCGCTGAGTAAGTTTATTAAGCTCAGCCTGACTTTGTTCTAACATCAAAGAAATTTCACGGTAAGTCTTCTTTGATTGTTCTAATTCGTTTTGTGCTTCTTGTTGAAACTGTTCCCAAGGGGTTAAGGAGCTTTCTCTTTGCATGGCCATGCATACTCCTGAGTGTTCTAATGAGAATCTTAGTTGGTTTTTATATAAATTATGGATTACATCCAATTAATCCTGTTAAGTATAGCATAACACACGAAAAACAAGATATAAATTTCATGGCAGCCATTGATAAATCGTCATATTCTCTCCCCCTGCCCGAATGGAAATATTGGACATCGATTGATATAAGATTGGCAATTCCTTTACTAAATTGGGATACCATCCTGGAAATGTCACCAAATAATTTGCACCGCTTTGAGATAAATAGATTTGAAGTTTCCCCTCGTCACGCATGAAAGGAATTAGTTCAGGCGATACCAATCCAGCAAGATCGATTAAATTGCGTTCGCTGTAATAACCTATCGCACCAATATCATGTACAGCCAGCAAGGACTCCTTGGGAGTATTAGCAGCAATCCATTTTGCAGTTTGAACCATTTCTGTTTCAATGATTGTAACATCCTCCGCATAAGCAGTTGCGCCTAAAATCCAAAAACAAACCAGCAGAACCCCAATCGAAATCCCCAATACTCTTCGGATAGCCCGAAAGATATCTTTTCCTCGGAGTGATTTCTGAATTAATAATATGGTCCCAATCAAACCAAGGACAAAATAAACCGGCATTGCAGGAATAATATACCGGCCGTGCTGATAAGTTACGGGCAGGCGCAGTGCGTAAATAAACATATAACCCAATAACCATAATACCGCAGCGAGGAGATAGATGTTACTTTTCTTTACTATGATGATTAATAGATTGAAAAATCCAGGAAGAAGCAAACTACCCACCCCAATGAGAGGAAGACTGCTAATTGTAAAAAAACGAAGGAAAATCGATTGATCCTGGTATATTGCGTATTCTGTTTGTTTTGCATAAAAAGTATTCGGCCACAGTGATCCACTTAAAAAATAATTTTGCAGTAAGTATGGAATAAATAGAATTCCAAATCCTAAAATAATCCATGCGGAATTTTTTAATTTTTCATGGTGATTAATTTTCCCGGTTAACCAAAGGACAAATAAAGCAGGACCTATCAATGTAATTCCATCGGGTCGAATCCAAACAGATAAACCGATCAATATTCCTAATATGAACTTTGAAAAATTCTTTTTTGTAGAACCGTACAAAACCAACAAGAATACGAATGCCTGCAACAATGTTTCCATACCTGAAACAGATGCCCAAACCAGATGCCATTCAAAAATAATGCATAATCCAACAAGTGGGAATTTGGATTGATACTCATGGATATTATCTCGAATGATTTTTTCAGATAAAATACCTAATGCAAATAAGGAAATTCCTCCTAAGAAAAATGTCCACCCAAAAGGCACTTGTCTTGTAAATAAATAACTGAGAGATAACAATACCGTCCACAAGGGTGAGGTTGACCCAGCCGAAGGTATTCCCGGAATGTACTCCCACCCGCCGAGTTGAATAAGATTTCTTGCATAAGTTTGGTGAATCCAGGCATCATCGAGAGGAAACCCTGTGCCATACTCCAACCGGCTAACCATTAAATAAATTGATACACTCAAAATTGTTGCGATCGCCAATAAGGTAATCCTGCGCTGTGATTGTTTTACGATTGGTTGCATAATTCACCTATTTACGGCGCTATATAATAGATTTGGGTATCGGCAAGCTCAGCAAGCAGTTTAAGATCAGGAGAAGATTGTGGATTTGTATATAGATCAGACAAATTTGCCTGATGTCTCTCTAAAACAAGATAATTTGCCCCATATTTTTGGGATGCAAGAAGTAATTGATCTACCCCCCCATCTGGAATAACGATAGATTTCCGGTTTGTAGCCACAAAAAAACCTGGCGGGTTATTAACCATGACAAGGTCTTCATCTGATACTCCAAACTCGCTAAGCCATTGGCCTACCAATTGATATTGACGATAATTTTCTTCCCAAAGATAAACCGCTCGATTTTCACCAATCACCCGTCCATAATAGAAATAGGCAGTTATACCGATTAATATTACAACCAGGCCGCTGCCCAAAATTTTTCGTCCTATTGAAACGCGCCATCCAAATTTATTATTTGCAAATCTTAAGCATTCATCGAAACCAATTGCGGCAAGCGCCCACCAAAATGGCTGGAATGCAGCCCCTGAATGCAAATATCCACCACGTGAACCAGCGAACGGGAAGACAAACGTATGTACAAGAAAAGTTATCCCCCACATCATTAGATAAATTTTAACTTGCGGTAAATGCCAAACGCGCCACAATCCAATCAGGATCAAAGGGAATAGAAATACAGCGGATTGAACTCCAACCATATTTTTTAGATTCATCTGGATTGCAGTCCACCATGTCTGAATATGTACCCCCCATCCGGACTTTAACCAATTAGTAACATTAATTTCATCCGTTCTGAAAGAAAATGTTTGATCATACTGTGTAATCCATAAAGTAATCGAATTTCCAGGTGGAAAGAGTTGCCCGAACTCAGAAATGTTTCTGTAAAACCAAAAGCCCATTATCAAAAAATATCCCAACAAAATGCACATCATCGCCAATGTGGCTATGCGAATTTTTTTTATGTCAAATCGTATCCTATCACTTTTTTTATACCTGGACGCAGCAACAAATACGAATCCACCAGCCAGCCATAGCAGTCCATCTGCCCTGGAAAAGTGCATCAATCCAATTACTACTCCCAACACGAAATATCGTGCGAGCTGCTGACGAATTGAAAAATGGGCAGCTTTTGTAAACCCAGAATCAATGATGAGGAAGAATAAACTTCCCAATAGCATATACAGTCCAAAAGTTTCTGTAGTACCCCATAAAGGAAGATAAGCACCAGGAAACAAGGCAGCGGCACCAGCTAGCCAGGCAATTTTTGGACTTGCCCCTAGTCGGATAGCTATTAAATAGCTGATGGGCGGAATACAAGCCGCCAAAAGATACAAAACGATTTTTGCGGCCACAAAAGCTTCTGATCCAGCAATCCACATTCCTAAAGAACCTAAGATGGAAGCTAGCGGCATCCAATAGGTAAACGCCGAATGGGGAACACCCAAGGGTTGGTCTAAATAATTCCATAAAAATGGTTCGAACCAGCCTTCCCCACGCACCATTTGCAAGGCAGTTGCATAATAATAATCAGCATCCATGTATCCAGGCACGGTTTGAAAAATTGCCGTTACCGCCAAAACCAGTATTGCAAGAATAAATAATACGAGCAGTGCTTTCTTATTGACTCGAATACTATCGTTCATAATGGTACACAATTAAATCACCGATGCGATTTTCTTCATTCAATGAGTAGTTTTCAGTAAGCCAGTGGATTCCGGGATGTTCCATTTTTACGGACTGGTATTCTTGTATGGTCTGCTCAAATACAACGAAATACACAGAATTTTTATCAACTACCGCAGAAGCAATATCCGGATCAGGAATAATTTGCATTGCAACTTGTGATTGGTATGCATAGGTATCATTGAAGCTTCCAGGTTCATCTGCAATAAATTTTTGTGGAAGGTCCGGATTATAAAAATTACTGGGGAAGTAGATCAATTTATTTTCATAAACTATCACATCTCCAGGCTGGATCTGATTTTTAAGCATGTCCGTAAGCTGTTTATATGGCGATCTCGGAAATGATTGGAATTGATAAAAGTACGGCAAGGATAATCCCATAGCAATGATTATCGCAGCTGCCAGAATTATCCCAACCCCTTTATGCCATTTTTTGGCTATTATTCTTCCTGCAAGCCCATAATATCCGAGCGACGCTACTAAAAAACCTCTCGGCACAAATACTGGTCGGATCAGATACGAAACGAGAAATAAAATCACTGGGACAAGGAGTGCAATCGTAGACAGAAAAACCAACCCTTTTCCGTTATTTCGATCTTTCCATGTTTCTAAGCCAACCATAAACAAAATTTGCATGCTCACTACGGCTGAAATGAGCAAAATCACATTGGGCAGAGGCAAATTTACTGTAAACTGTAATACTGCCTGAAATATCTCCAAAAAACCAGGTCGAGGGGTCCAAAAAGCTGTTTGAATTTTATTGATTTGCCCTGGCAGCATCACCAGCCAGGCAGACGAAAGAAACGCAATTCCTATCTGAGCTAAAATAAGCTTACCGAAATCTCGCCATCGTTTATAAACTAGGAGAACAAAATTCAGAATTATCAAACCGAAAATAGCCAGGTTGTGTGTATACATTGCCGCAGTACCCGACAAGATCAACCCAACCCAATCCAGTCTTATCCGTTTACCGGTATTATCCCGAATAAAAATTCGATACCCAAAAACCAGATAGCTCATCTGGCAAAAAACCAAAAGAGCATACATCCGCAGATCTTGTGCATGATAAATCTGAATTGGTGATATCGCTGTGATAAATGCAGCCCACAAACCGGCTTTTTCTCCAAATAAATTTCCAACCAGATAAAATTCTAAAATAATAATGCCCAGGCTGAGAAGTACGCTTAAACTTCTCAGTACGATGATGCTGTCGCCCAATTGCATCCAAAAATGCAACAGGAAATAGTATAAAGGAGGCATTGTGTCAGCCGCCGTTCCTTGTATAATTTCTGCCAGGGAACGACGTGCTAAAAACACACTAAAAGCATCATCATATTGGATTCCACGCTCACCAATCCAAATTATTCTCAGCACAAATCCCAGTGCGAAAATTCCTACGAAACATCCCCATTGCGTTCGTGTCATCTTCATGGAAGTCATCTCTTCAGAGTCAATGTATCCATCCAGACATTAGGGGGACGAATAGCCCACCAACGCACCCAATAGATTGCTATAAACATAAATAAAGGCAGCGGGATAAACATGATTGGACTTTGAATTGGCTGATAACTATATTCAACCGTTCTTAAGAAGATTGCCCAAATACCAACGAATAAAAAGAACATACTGGTCCAAATTAGCCCTTGCCCCGCTCGGTGCCAACGCTCAATCCAAACGCCAAACACGAGCACAAGTCCCGGGAATAAAATTATAAAATTACCAGGGTCTGTTTGCATTCCAACCCATTGACTGGCAAGCAATGTGAAATTGGCTGTCCACAAGAAATGACGGTAATTTGCCTTTCGTGCAAACCACCATTCCAATAACATTAATGCGCCTACCAATCCAGATATTCCAGCCCCTAACCGATTTCCCATGCCAGGCCAGATTGCGCCTAATGCACTTGACAATGTGCCAGGAGGATTGTAACCAGGATAGCGGATCACTTCTCGAATATTTTGCAGAATCCAGTCAGGGAGCAGCAAAGTTGATACGCCAACCAATAAAACCAAAACGCCTAACATCCACCCAATCAACTTATATCTCTTGTTCCCAACCCCCCAAATAACCACAAATATGAAAAGGAAAAAGACAACTTGGGGTTTTATCGTTGAGAAGGCGAAAAGCAATCCTGCTAATTCGTCATTACCTGAACGAATAGCTAAAAAAGCCCCCACAATCATCAAAATAACAAGAATAACAGCATTCCCCAAAATCAACGGACGCATCGCATGATACCAAAACACAGAAAACAATAAAAACAATCCCAATGTGATCGGTTTCGGTTTCCATTTCGTCATCCGCAGGCATAAGGAAGCTAAGGCAATCAAACCAATTTCTAAGGCTGCCATCCAAATCGCTCTTGCCAAATTAAAATCGTTGAATAAAGCAAACGGCATAAAAACAAAGATTGAATATAATGGATATGCAACTCGTAACTCATGCTCACCCTGTTGAGCCGGCCTCCCATAAACCATGTTTTGGATTCGCAATGCGACCTCATCAGAATATGGACTAAGCCCATCTCTCAAGAAGGATTGTGTTCCCATCCAATGCACTAAAAAATCATTTCCCCCGCCATTTCGGGATGTATACCGATAATTGCCCCAAATTAAAACAGCGATTAAACCCGCTGCTAACAGAACACCCAAAAACAAAGACAAAGCCACATCGCGTTGAGATTTCACAAAGTTACTCCTTCAGTGGTTTGCTGGTCAACCCCCTTGGCAATATCAACCAGAATTATTTCTTCTAAACAATTATAATGCAACCTATGAATCCAATTATCTCTCTTGGTCAAATTTCGATTTCCTTAGGAAATACCGATATTAATTTCCAAAAATCCGTTGAATATATCATCAGCGCCAAATCTGCAGGATCTGATTTAATTCTCTTTCCGGAATTATGGACAAGCGGTTATGTTCTGAGTCAAAGGGATAAGATTGCGAAAATCAACACAGAATTCTTGGCAAAATTACAATCGATAGCGAATGAATTAGACATTTGGATTGGCGGATCGTATCTTTTAAAAGATAATGAAAATTTTTATAACACTTTTCAGCTTATTGAACCACGGAATTCCTCTTCAACGTACAGGAAAGTTCATCTTTTTCGCTTAATGAAAGAAGATCAATGGCTTTCGCCCGGTTCTTCACAAACGATTGCTCAGACTCCTTGGGGACCATCTGGTTTATCAATCTGTTATGATCTTCGTTTTCCAGAATTATTCCGAAATTATGCCCTGGCTGGTTGTAATTGGATCATGATTTGTGCAGAATGGCCGCTCATTCGCATTGACCATTGGTTAACATTAATCAAAGCTCGTGCGATTGAGAATCAATGCTTCGTAATCGCTGTGAATACCGTTGGGGAATTTGGCAAGGAAGTGTTTGGTGGCTCTAGCACGATTATTTCTCCTTGGGGTGAAACCCTGGCAATAGGTTCGAATCAAAACGAAGAATTGATTACCACCCCCATTTCGATGGATATGGTTCCGGAAATTCGCAAAAAAATTCCGATTTTTTCAGATCGCCGACCGGATGTTTACCTTCACCCTTTCAAAAAAGAATGATCTGTGGAAATTTTTTGATAAAACAATACTGCTAACAAAGCAGTAAGAAATGTTCTAACGGAAATTGTCAAAGGTAATGTCCAAAACAATCCTCTTGAAAGCAAAATCGGCCATTCTGTTAGATTGATTAATACCAGACAAATAGCCAATAAACCCGCCTGTCGTTCTTCAACTGCCAGGAATATCAAAGGTAATAAATAGAAAACCCATTGCGGGCTCCAACCTGGTGACCAAATAAAAAATAAACACCAGGTTAATCCAACGAAATTGATGTCACTCAAGCCATGATTTGGGCGATACTTAAAAAAACAAAACAATCCGAACCCAGCAAATAGTATCAAGGTAACCCAGGGTGAAATAATTGCCGGTTTTCCGATGGACTGATATGCCAGGGTTGGATTTAATCGCTCAGCTAATGGGCCAAAATTTCCTGTCTGATAATTTCCATCAACGATTGCCCAAATCGTTTGCCAGGAACCTTTGTTCGCCTGTGATACGATAGACGCCATTGTGAAATCCGGTGATATTATATACAGCCCACCCATAACCAGCGAATAAATAATTATCACCGATGCAAGCAGGATAACAAACTGCCGTTTACGCAATTTTTTAAATGCCCACGGTAACAGCAATACAGGAAACATTTTCACAAGAATACCAATTCCAATAAAAATTCCAGATTTTAATGGTCTGTTCTCCAAGACAGCATAAATACTGACCAGAATTAAGGCAACGACTAGAGGATCAAAATACCACCAGGAATAAGGCAATACCAATAAAAAGAGAAAATAAAAACCAAGTCGAATGATTTTTCCCGTTTCAGAGATATCCAATTTCTGTAAGATCAGATTGAAATAATACAAACTGACCATATCAGCAAAGGTAAAGATAAAAATAAGCAAATAATAGAAAGTGTGGTCTCGGCCTTGCGTAATCCGATACAATATTTCAAATAGAAAAGGAATTACAGGCGGGTATTCCGACCAATGTTGAAAATATGGCCACCCTGGTATGGCAGCCAAATTAAGAAATTGCGTCAAATCCCCATACCCTAAAACACCATCGATTGGACTCGCCATCAAAAAGATAAAACGCCCAAAAAAGAAAGCAATCAATACATTTTTGATATTTAGTACAGCAGTTCTTTGGCTCATTTTATATTATTTATCGATTTGGTTTAAAAACAACACTTATAGAATCC
>JAJUJY010000215.1 GCA_029265085.1 Chloroflexota bacterium | reverse complement strand
GGTTGGAAGGGAAAAAGGTAATGGGGTATGAGATTGCAGAGAGTTTTTCCTGGCAACTGCCGGATGTGATACTTTATCCAGCCGGGGGAGGCATGGGCCTTGTGGCGATCTGGAAAGCATTTAAAGAGCTGGAAACCCTGGGGTGGTTGGAGAACCAGCATCGCCCGCGGATGGTTGCAGTGCAGGCGGCTGGCTGCGCGCCGGTCGTCAGAGCTTACGAGAATCATTCCGCTGCCTGCACTTTTTGGGAAGGAGCGCAAACGATGGCATCTGGCCTGCGTGTGCCGAAAAGCTTTGGTGACCGGATGATGATGGAAACCATCTACGAGTCGGGAGGTTGTGCCGTTGCCATCTCGGATCAGCTGATTTTTGAATCCCAAAAGCAATTAGGACATTTCGAGGGCATTTTTGCTGCACCTGAAGGGGCAGCGACTGTGTCTGCATTGGAACAGCTTCTTCGCTCTGGCTGGATTCAGCCGCAGGAAAAAGTATTACTGCTTAATACCGGAACCGGTCTCAAATATTTGGATTTACCTGTCTGATCGGTGTTTATTGTTCAGCAGGCGCGGCTGCAGCTGCCGCTTTATTTTGTGCGGCTCGCCTAATTGCAAAAACAACAAAAAGCAGCGTGCTAAACAGGCCAACTATGCCTCCGCCAAACCAGGTGGTTTGAGGGCCTAAATTATCATTTAATAAACCGCCATATACCGGTCCAATACCGGCGGCTGCGCTCCAGGATAATCCATAAATACTCATATAACGGCCGCGCATATCTGCCGGGGCTAAGTTCGCGGCAAATGTCGATGAGGTAGGCACCAGGATTAACTCTCCAAAGGTCATAATCACCATGCTAACCCAGAATCCCCAAAAACCGGTGCCAAAACCGATGCTGGTCACGGCAATGGTATAGAGTAAAGAGCCTACAGCCATTACAGGGAGTGGTTTATATTGTTTGCTCAGCATGGTAATCGGAACTTGTAAAAGGACCACCATCAGCGCGTTTGTGACGGGAATGAAGCTGTATTGGCTTTCCGGAATACCGTAATTGGTTTTGGTATACACGGATAGTAAAATCCAGATCATGGCTGCACAGATTTGTGTCAGCGTGAAATTAAGTGTAAACGATAAAAATTGGCGGTCTTTTAATATGCGGGTGTATCCGCCAAGTGGTTCGAATGTGCGCTGTTCCCCGGGATTGAACTCGACCGGCAGGGTCTCGCGCGCGCGGAAAAGCAGCATCAAACTGTACCCAACTAATCCGATGGCTGCGCAATAAAACGCAACGGAATAGGAAGCGGTTGCAATAAATCCGCCGATGGCTGGCCCAACCGAAATTCCCAGATTATTACTTAACCGCAATAAGGAATAGGCGTCAATACGCTTTTCCGCCGGGATCAAGTCGGCCATCATCGCATCTGCCCCAACCCGGTAGAGCGGGTTGACCGCTCCACGCAAGCCCATTAAGACGGCAAATGCCAGCAGCGAAGATGCCTGGCTTAATAAGAGATACGCCAGACCATCCAAAAACAGACTGACCACCATAACCCATTTCCGTCCCAACCGGTCCACAATTGGCCCGGCGATAAAGGATGAGATAATTCCGGCAATTGCGTTAATGGTCATTAACGAGGCCGCAACGGTAAGCGGCTGGTCAATCTTCTCGCTGACATAGATCATCAGAAAAGGCCAGATCATACTTGCGCCAATTGTGCTGATGAACATACCTGCAAACATCAACCAGAACTGGCCCGGGTATTCATTTTTTATCAGGCGGGAACGAATGCGCAACAACGGGAACCACCTATAAAGATCAGAATAGATGTATCATGCCTGCAAATTTTACCATTGAGTGTTCTTTTGAGCGGGTTTACAAGGTGAACAGGCACGCAGCCAGGGTATAACTGACAAAAATCTTGACTGACTGCGGAGATAATAGGTTTAATAAGCTCGTGGTACAATTGATACGTATGTAAGTACCCTATTCCGGGAGGAAAGAATGGTTCACCCAGATTTACTTGAGATTTTGCGCTGCCCGGTTTGCGTTCGGGAAAAAGAAGGACTGCTCAATCTTGTAAAAGAAACCTGGCTGATTTGCCAGGATTGCGGGCGGAAATATCCCATCGTGGATGATATTCCGGTGATGCTCATTGATGAAGGCGATAAGTGGGTTAATACAATAGAAGACGCATTACCTGTTCCGCCTCCTCCGATGAGTTAGTCAAGCTTTTTTATTGGAACTGAACTTGCAACCTTTCAGGGCATGAATTCAGTTTTCAATTAATGAAGAAAACATCTATGGCAAATTTTCAAAATCGATCTCACCCAAAACGATTAAAAATTGATCGCCTGACCTTGATTTTGGGTTCTGTATTTTTGGTTTTGGCGATCATTACCGGCGTGGTTTTGTTCCAGGTAGCCAGGGATATGTTCCGCACCTGGACGATTACCCCGCTGGACGGTATTCCGGTGGACAGCGGCGGAATCAAAACTGGTGATGGTACCCCCGTGCCTGCTGATATTGCACTGCAGCCGGTGGAAGGTCCTACGGCGGAAGCCTGGGATGGGACCAGCCGTATCACTGTGTTGATTATGGGGTTGGATTATCGTGATTGGGAAGCCGGTGAAACACCACGTACCGACACGATGATGCTGTTTACATTAGATCCGCTCAGCCGCACAGCCGGAATGCTGTCTGTCCCGCGCGATATGTGGGTTAACATTCCTGGATTTGATTACGGGAAGATTAATACCGCTTATTTCCTGGGGGAAGCGAACAAAATGCCGGGCGGTGGTCCAGGGTTGGCTGTTGAAACGGTTAAACAATTCTTGGGTGTGCCGATTAATTATTATGCTCAGGTCGATTTCATGGCCTTTGTTAAGTTTATTGATGAAATAGGCGGGGTGCTTATCGATGTGGATCAAGAAATGATCATTGATCCGGTCGGTCCATCCCCTAAGGTGAATCTCACTCCGGGTCAATATACGCTCAACGGCGAACTGGCTCTGGCGTATGCCCGCCAGCGCCATACGGACGGTGGAGATTTTGACCGCGCGAAAAGGCAGCAGCAGGTGGTGATGGCTATTCGGAATCGTATCCTGCAGTATGACCAGATGCCGAAACTGGTTGCGAAAGCCCCCAAACTTTACAATGACCTTTCTGCCGGTATCCGGACGAATATGACTTTGAATGACATTATCAAGCTGGCCTGGTTAGCCCAGCAAATTCCACCGGAAGATATCAAGTCCGTGGTTATCGGTACCGATGCAGTTGAATTTGGAAAATCTCCGGATGGTTTGGATATTTTAAAACCGATCCCGGACAAGGTGCGCCTTGTGCGCGACCAGGTCTTTACCACGGGCGGCCCGGTAGGTCCGGCTGCGGTTGCGCAAGACCCGAAAGAATTGATGACGCAGGAGGCTGCGCGCATTTCCATCCAGAATGGCACCTACACAGCTGGCCTAGCCGGTGTAACGGCGGAATTTTTACGAAATGAAGGCATTAATGTGGTCGATGAGAATAATGCTGATCAAAATTATGATGTGACCACCATTTTTATTTATAACGGCAAGCCATACACTGTCCAATATTTGATTAGCAAAATGCAATTGCAAAATCCGCGCATTTATAATCGCTATGATCCGAATGCGCCGTATGATATTGCAATCGCTTTAGGGAATGACTGGGCGCAAAGCGGTCTGATTAATCCGTAAGTCACCGATTAAACCAACTAAAAACGGGCGGCTAACTACAGCCGCCCGTTTTATTGTCTGGTTCGATCAGGGTTGAAAAAGTTCCAACCGCAGCCCGCCCCAATATGAATTTCCATCTGCACCCTGACAAGCCGGGGCTGCGATGTCTTCAATGGCTTCGCTGGTATTGCCAATCCGAATGGAATAGGTGACCTCAGGAGTCATTTCAAAATCTGCGTAACCGGCACTGATGGACGAATAAAGGCCAGTATAAAACTGGTCCTGACCACCTCCCGCCCAATTAACCGTGATTTGTACGCCTGCTACCGGGTTGCCGTTGTTGTCGTGCAGCTCAAGTTGGAGCTGCCCAGCGGATGCCGGGTCACAAATTTCCTGCCGGTCGCGCAGGACAAATGGTACTCCCAGAGTTGGCAGTGTGGTGCGAGTAGCGCGCGGGGTAAAGGTGGGAATCGGCGTGCGGGTCGGCTCGAGGACGGTTGGGGTTGGCTGTGGAGTGGCGGTCTGTACTGCTTGGGCAAGATCCAATGTGGCAAATGCTTGCGCTGAGGTGCTTTGAACTTCGGGTGTGCCCTGGGCAGCGGGCAGGGGGGTTGGGTCAAGATAGGCCGGATTGGCTAACGCGGCTGCCATCGCTGCCAGCGCGCGGGCTGCGTTTAAATCCTGGCTGTCTGCCATGACTCGTTGAGCGTGGGCTGCCAGTGCTTCGGGTGGGTTGGCGTCTTCTAATAATGCCATGCGGCTTTCGGCGCGGCTGAAGTTGCTACCCGCCTGGAAAGCCAGGGAAATTAATAACCGGTATTGGTCTTTGGATGGTTCTGCCAGCATGGCTGGGGCTGTGTCGATATATTTGATGGGGCTGATCACCAGTGAGACCAGCAGACCAACCAGCAGCCCAAGAACAATCCCGGTAACTAGATACCAGGGAATCTGGCGAGGTTCCTCTTCTTCAAAGTATTCGTCGTTCATGGCTGTTTTGGGGTAGGCTGCCAGGTTTCAATCGCCTGGAATAATCGAGCCAGGCGTTCAATATCGTCTCGCGGATAGCCTAACTGTTGGCCGGTCAGAATCGCTTCTTGAACCAGCCGTCCTGGGTTGGCTTTTGCATCCAGCTCGGTGAGGTATTCCAGGGCGGCGGCTGTGTTGCCGTCCGCCCCGTAAACTTCCGCGACCATCAAAATATAATCGGCCTTATAATCCGAACGAAGGGTATCCAGGGAGGTGCCGCTAAAGCGGGCAGGATGAATCATCCAGCCGTAGATTAGCCCGGCAGCTAAACCGAGGATGATGCAGGCGGCAAATCCAATAAACCGGCGGGTACGCAAACTGGCTTACCCTTTCAACATGGGTACTTTGATGCTGTGCTTCTTGGCGGCAGCAATGGCTTCATCATACCCGGCATCTACATGGCGTACAACGCCCATGCCGGGATCGCTGTTCAGGACGCGCTCTAACCGGCGGGCAGCCTCGGGGGTGCCGTCTGCAACTATGACCATGCCGGCATGCTGGCTGTAACCAATGCCAACGCCTCCGCCGTGATGGAAGGAGACCCAGGTTGCACCACCAGCGGTGTTGATCAGCGCGTTCAAGATTGGCCAATCACTGACTGCATCCGTGCCGTCTTTCATCGCTTCGGTTTCGCGGTTGGGTGAGGCTACCGAACCGGCATCCAGGTGGTCACGGCCAATTACGATCGGCGCTTTGACAATACCTTTTGCGACCAGTTCGTTAAATTTCAGGCCAGCTTTAACCCGTTCGCCGTAGCCAAGCCAGCAGATACGCGAGGGCAGACCCTGGAAGGGCACTTTCTCGCGGGCCATCTTGAGCCAGCGGTGCAGATGTTCGTCTTCGGGGAAGAGTTCCATCACCGCTTCATCGGTGCGGTAGATGTCCTCTTTGTCACCGGATAGGGCTACCCAGCGGAAGGGGCCTTTGCCTTCGCAGAAGAGCGGGCGAATGTAGGCCGGGACAAATCCGGGGAAGTTGAAAGCGTCTTTCACGCCGTAATCAAAGGCGCGCTGGCGCAAATTATTACCATAATCAAAGACCTCGGCGCCGCGTTTTTGGAATTCCAGCATGGCTTCCACATGGTTCGCCATCGATTTCATCGAGCGGCGTTCGTATTCGGCGGGGTCGCTGCGGCGCATGGTTTCAGCTTCTTCTACGCTTAAACCACTGGGAACATAGCTTAGCACATCGTGCGCGGGGGTCTGGTCGGTGACTACATCGGGGATAACGCCGCGCAGCACCAGTTCGGGGTACACATCGGCGGCGTTAGCAATCAGGCTGATCGAGCGCGGTTGGCCTTTTTGTTTATATTCTTCCACCAGCGTCATGGCTTCTTCGAGTGTGTCCACCACATCGTCCACGTAACCGATTCCCTGGCGGCGGCGGGCACGGGCAGGATCGACTTCGATGCATAGGCCAACGCCTTCATTCATAGTGATCGCCAGCGGTTGGGCGCCGCCCATGCCGCCCAAACCGGCGGTGAGGACGAATTTTCCCTTCAAAGACGGCCAGCCTTTTTGCACAGCCAACGAGGCCAGAGTTTCATAGGTTCCCTGCAAAATACCCTGCGTGCCAATATAAATCCAGGAGCCGGCGGTCATTTGCCCGTACATGATCAGGCCTTTTTTCGCGAGTTCATCGAAGTGTTCCCAGGTTGCCCAATGAGGCACAATGTTGGAGTTGGCGATCAACACTTTCGGCGCGTCCCTGTGACTCTTGAACACAACCACGGGC
>JAJUJY010000181.1 GCA_029265085.1 Chloroflexota bacterium | reverse complement strand
GCCGTAATTGGCAGACACATAGGCATTGACAGCGTTGAGCATATCACCCCAATAGGTGATATCGGTCATATATTTGAAAGCGCTGTAGTTATCACCACCAGCCGGAGCAAGGAACTCATTGGTGCCAACGTTATATGTTTTTTCCAGGTCCAGAGGTTCCCAGGTGGCAAGATCTTTGTTATATACCTCAACGTCAAACGCACCCCAGGCATACGGCTGCGGGCCAGGGTTTGCATCTTTGTAGGAGTAATATTTATACCGCAAACCAGCGGGTTGGATTACGCCAGGATTATTCGGCCCATAATTGATCACTTCCAAAATTTTAGCACCAGTCATTTTGCCAACGATGGTCTGGTTACCAAAGGGCAGCACGGTAAACATGTCGCCATAGGTTAATAATCCAGGCGCATGAAGCCCAGTGGTACAACCGGTATTGATCCAATCTGTACCGTTCCAGCACCAATCGGCACGAATACCGCCAGCGTTATTAATGAACAGGTCCACATCATTGGTGGGATCACCATCACCGTTTAGATAATAGTAAATGGAATCATCAATAAATGTTCCCATCATATTATCGCCGGTATTACTGCGCGGCAAATCCACTTCCGAATAACCTACCGGCTCGTTAACAATCGCCAGGTAGTCGGGATCCGTCGCATAGGATGTAATCAAGTCTTTAATGGTAGTATCTTGGCTTCCCGTGGTACTGACCACCAGGCGAGTCCAGTTAATTGAAACAGAACCATCGGTTCCGACTGTGATATCAGCCCTGCCCACATTGCGGCCATTGTACTTTGCCTGAACCACTTTCGTATTTCCAACGGTCGTAGCCGCAGCAAGATCCGTGTGTGAGTGTCCGCCAATGATCAGGTTAACAGGCTTGCCAGCGGTATTTAATTTGGTAGCCAGAGTCTGGTCACCATACACAGGGATACCGTATCCATATCCACCGTCTGTGTACCCCAGGTGACTGAGCACCACGATCACGTCTGCCGCTGCATCCATCTCATCATAATAATGTTTGATGGAGTCAGCGGGGTCTTTAAAGCACAAACCAGTCGTAGCTGATGCCACTGTGATGTTGGGTACTTCTGTCGTGGTAACCCCAATAAATGCGACCTTGACGGCATTGGGGTCCGTTCCAATTGTTATCACCTGGTAAGGAGCATCCGCAAAGTCCGGTTTATTCCAGCCTGCGGTGGCACAATTACCGGTGTCATTTTTCACGATATTGGCAGTAACATAAGGATAGGCAGCTTCAGTGGTGCGATTCGATAATACTGTTTGACCCCAATCAAATTCGTGGTTGCCAAACGTTGCCGCGTTATAACCAATCGCATTAAAAGTAGCGATGGTTGGTACACCTTTTCCTTCGGCAGTACCATCACCCAGGTTAGAAAGCAGGCTGCCCTGCATTTCATCACCGGCATCAACAAGGAGCACCTTATCCGCGCCAACCTCAGTCCGAACACTATTGATCACTGCAGCGGTACGTGCATATCCAGGGTTGCTGCCGCTGGGTTCCAACTGGCCATGAAAATCGTTGGTATGTAAAATGGTGAAAGTGACTTGAGAGGCTGGCGCAGCAAGCGGCGCAGCGATGCCGGTTGAAGAAACCGTTGAAAACAGAAAGACGAGAATAAAAATCATCGTCATGGACTGTCTTGTTTTGAATGTGTTCATCAATTTATCCTTCCAAATAGGTAGAAGTATGAAACGGGTCATTTGTTCGTCGGAAACAACACCAAAACAAACAAAATTCTCCCGATTCAATGTTTATCAAGAAGAAATTTGTATGAAGGAATATATTCAATAAATAAAAAGAATAGGAAATAACGATAAAAACTAAATAAATATTTTTACAGTAGATCAGCTGAGAATTTTCGTTCTGACCAACTGGCCGCCGGTACAATTTTCCGGCAATACTTTTGGCTCCTTCCTTTTTTAGAAATTAGAATTCGTTCATCACAAACAATAAAAAATCACGCGCAGCGTATCCAGCAGATTGCGTGTGATTTTTAACAAATGGAAGTGGTCTTCTTGCCCTGCTCTATAATCCGCAGGGAAGTTTGTGATCAATTGCTCAAAACGAGAAGGAATAATTAACCTGGCCATAGCGATGTTCCAACCTTATAAATTTTCCCTAATGGATCACGCAACAACGAGGCAATAATGGACAACGAGTAACCAGCAGGGTTTATTCAGGTGTCCGATGTGTAATGGTCTGATAATTATATATATAAGTATTAACTTGATTGAATATTTTAAGGCACCACTTTTCGCCAGTTTCAAAACTACAAAAATTCAGGCGAAGAGGCACAGCAGAGAATGTTTATCAATGCTCTTCTGCTCCAAATTCTACGGTTCCGATATTTTTGTCCGGTGACGGGCGGATTTATCCAAAAATTTTGCCAGACCGCTTATCCGCCTGTCACCCAATCGATTCGCCTGCTATTTGCGATTCAACATCAAATCACGATTACTAATAACGATAAAAACCGTAACAACCAGGTAGGCAATCATTAAATAGGTCAACGCGGTCTGGTTCCCCCCCGCGGCCTTCACAATCGGCGGGAAAATCGACATCGAGGTGTTAATGGCCGTGTGCAGCAGCAGCGCACTGAACAAATTTCGCCCGGTTGCCAGATAAATCCAGGTAAAGAAAACCGAAAAACCAACAGCCAACAGCCAAAAAACACCAAAGTTCATATAGAACTGCCCTGTGCCCGCAATGAAGAACAGCGGCAGATGCCAGACGCCCCAGATAGCCCCCAAAATCAGGCTGGAAATCAGCGGATTCCAACGCTCCAATAGACGGGGTAACGCATAACCGCGCCAGCCAAATTCCTCCTGAAAACTGCCGCCGATGAAAAACATAATCAAGAAGGTTGGCAAAATCATGAGCGGCTGGTTGAGCAAGGTCATATCCATCTGGTAAGCATTGATCCGCATATTCAACCAGACAGCCAGCCCGTTCAAGGCCAGGGGGATGAACAATATCGACAGCCACCAGACCAGGGGCATGCGCAATTTAAATCCTGCGCCGAATAAGCGCTTGACTCCTGCCCACCCTTCGGTGCGGAGCGTCATCACAAAAGCACCAAAAAAGGGGCCAAACGCGCCAAGCACCTGGTAAACCATGCTCGGCACCGGTAAAGTCAGGATGTTCTGAGAATCCAAAATCCCCAACAGCCAGAAAAACCAGGAAAAAATAAATGTGAGCACAAAATAACGAATCATTGAACCCTGAGATGAAGTAGTCTTCGATTTCATAGAAACAAATACACCTTTCATTATTAACCCGGACCGTACCGGAATTTTATCAAAATAAACCTGTACTATTGCACGATGGGAATCAATAAATTTACAACCCGAATTATTCTGCGGCGCGATGGCATAACAAGGTGAATTGCATTTGAACCGGGTTGTGGATTTTTCCGAATGTTTTATAGCGGCGGTATCTGAGGAGCCGGAACCAGCCGCTGGTAATGACTCTTTCCATCCCGTCCGTTTTGGGTAGTCTGCTGCGCTATGTGCATTTTTGCCAGTTCTTTGCGAGCGCGGAACAGGCGGCTTTTTACCGCCGGAGTCGTCAGGCTCAGTTGGCTGGCGATCTCCACTTCCGAGAAGTCATACCAGTAGCGTAAAACGATCGCGGCGCGATCCAGGCTGTCGAGTTGGAGCAGCATCCGGCGCAAGGCATTCTGTTCTTCGTGTTTTTCAGTTTCCAATTCCGGGTTAAGCGCGCCCGGATCCACAAACTGCAGACTGCTTTCATCATCATCTTCATTTTCTTCAATGGAAAGACAGGTGAGTTTACGGCGGCGCAGCAAGTCGATGCAGTAATGGGTTGCAATGGATAAAAGCCAGGTGGAAAAAGCAAACTGGTGATTGTATTTGTGAATATTTTGGTACGCGCGGAAAAAACTTTCCTGGGCAGCTTCCTCAGCGATTTCCGGTTCGCCCATCATACGGTAGCACAAGTTGAAAACCAGGCCCTGATAGTTTTCCACCAGCCGCGCAAACGCCTGGTCATCTCCTTTTTGAGACAAACAAATATCTTGAAAATCATTTTTTCTTGCAGTGTTGTTCATCATCAGAATTCCAAACCTACGGATAATGAGTGCGATAACGATGAATCAGGGTAGAAATCTTACCGGGGATGACGGCTGTGGTATCCGACCCAATATTGTCGTATGCTTTGTGCTCGGACATTTTTATGATAACACCCGGAACCTGTTCAAGTCCTATCCACTCGGGGAGTATATCGGGGGAATGAACTGGTCGAAAGAATAGCTTTTTAGAGCAGCTATCAGCGGTCAGCTGTCAGCTGTCAGCGGTCAGCCACCTGCTTTCAGGTAGGATGGGTGCAGGCCGGCTGCGGCGCGGTCCATTAACCCAGCCAAACCAACCGGAACCCATCATTGAGCAGAGAGCAGGGGAAAAAGCCGCCGGCCGTCTACGGCCTGGCGTGCAATGCGTCTGCTTGCGCCTCAAAGAGGGATTTTTTTAGGGGTTGGTCGGTTTTGTGCGAACCTGTTCTCTTGACTGATATATAATGAAGGAAATATCAAAGCCAGACGGCTGTATAAGATAACCTGTCAGGGTTTTATACAGATGGCTGTATAAAACATAGTTAGCCCGCACTCCAAGATCAAGAAAGAGAGGCATTCATGTTCAATGATTGCAGACCTTCGATAACCCGAACACTCTCTACGAAAAAGAATGTATACGTCCAGTTATTTGGAAAAGCCCTATTGTTGATTTGCATCTTGACGAGTACTGCCACTGGATGCAATGCTCAAACAAAAACTCCTACTACTGTTGAGCCGTGGTACCCTGCAACTAACAAAAATGGCGATGAGGTCTTTGCGGTATTCGAAAGTCGAATCCCTTGTGATGATTGCGAAAAAATTAAGTTCGCCCTTGCTTTGTATGTAGACAGCAAAACTCAACAGCCAACAACTTACCAAATGGCGCGTGTGTATGTTGCAAAAGGAAATGATAGAACTATCAATACAGGGACTTGGACGATTACTCATGGTACAAGTTTAGATCCCCAGGCAGTTGTATATCGATTAGATACAAATGCTCCTGAAGAGTTTCAGTATTTTTGGGCTATCGGCGATGATATTCTTTTTATTTTGGATCAAGAGATGAAACCCAGAGTTGGAACCGCTGGTTATAGTTACGCATTAAATAGAATTCCGTAAAATGTCAGAAGGTCAACGTGTACTAAACTCTGGTTTCACCATAAGGAGGCACAGTGAATAAAACCAAGAAAGATATATTCGTTCATATCGAATCACTGCCAGATGAACTCCGCCAAGATATTAAGCACTTGGACAAAATCATATCTGAAATTATGGATGGTCATTCCCGAGTCTTGTGGGAAGGTACCCTTTGGGGCGGAACCCAGCAGGAAATCATTGGCTACGGCGATTACACAATAAACCTATCACGTGGAAAAAAGAGTGAGTGGTTTATGGTTGGGCTAGCGATTCAGAAAAACTATATTAGCATTTACGTAAATGCCGTTGAAGACGGGCAGTATGTAGCAGAAAAGTATCGCTCCAAGTTAGGTAAGGTTAAAGTCGGGAAATCGAGCATTAGTTTTAAACGTTTGGATGATCTCGATATGGATACTCTCAAGAAAGTTTTGTCCATTGCTCGCGGACAGTCTAACATTTCTTCATAATAGTTAACGATTATGATTAACGGTGTGATCTTATTTCAGTTGGCGAGTCTTGCTCAATACAAAACGCCCAACAAAGCGTGCACTGGACGCTGGGGATTCTGGCGAACACCTCAGGCATTTTTCTCGCCTCAGCCTTTTCTCATCGGACGGCGTTCCGCCGTTCGCCCCAGCGCCAGTAACGCAAACCGTTAGGCGCCAAAAAATTTAACCAAACAAGCCAGAATATTAGATTATGAAGGAGTTTTAGAAATGGCAGAAGTTTTATTGTTTCATCATGCACAGGGGTTAACCTCTGGTGTTGTGACATTTGCAGATCACCTGCGTCAAGCTGGGCATATAGTCCACGCACCAGATCTTTTCGATGGTCGCACATTCAACAACATCGAGTCTGGCATGAGCTTCGTTCGAGAACTTGGTTTTGGAAAAATAGTGTCGCGCGGGGAGCAGGCAGCCGAAAATCTTCCATCCAAATTGGTCTATGCAGGATTTTCACTAGGTGTGGTGCCAGCCCAGAAACTTGCACAAACCCGACCTGGTGCGCACGGAGCGCTTCTCTTTTATTCATGTGTTCCTGTTTCGGAGTTTAGTCAGACTTGGCCGAAGGGAGTACCAGTTCAAGTACATGGTATGGATGCTGATCCATATTTTGTGGGTGAGGGTGATATTGATGCTGCTCGCGCCCTCATCAAGGAAGCTGATAATGGGGAGCTTTTTCTCTATCCAGGCGACCAGCACTATTTTGCAGACAATTCGCTACCGTCTTATGACGCGAAAGCTTCCGCGCTCCTCTTGCAAAGGGTACTTGAATTTTTGGCTAAATTAACATGAAGTGGAACCAAGCCGAGTGAAAACAAACGAAAGCATTCTGGGTGAAGGACAAAGCGCCCAACACAGCGTGTACCCGACAAGTGGGACTCTGCACAACTTACAAGCCTTTTCCTGGCTTCGGGCGCAGCTTCGCGGCATTACTGCCCTCAAGCCGAGTCCACACCCGCCCACACGCAGGCCTGTGCCCCGCAAGGGTATAACACAAGCCGATGGGCTTCTCAGACAGCATTTGTTATCGTGTTATGAAAGGGAGAATAACCCAAATGCAAAATATACTCCTGGTTGTTGGGGCTCCAGCCTCAGGGAAGAGCACCGTCTCGCGGGCGATTGCAGAGCGAAGCAAAAAAGGTGTGCACATTCCAGTCGATGATCTCCGGACAATGGTACAAGGCGGTGTCATTCACCCAGGACCGAATTGGACACCAGAATTGATCCAGCAACTTAAACTTGCGCGCCAAACCGCAACCGATATGGCTTTGCGCTATCAAGAAGCTGACTTTTTGGTTGCAATTGATGACTTTTGGGATCCAAATTCACAATTGCAAGAGTACACTTCACTTTTAAATAGGCCAAATATTCTCCCGATTATTCTCAAGCCAACGCTATCCATCATCCTGGCCCGCAACCATGCCCGTCAACCTCCATCAGAGTTTCGGGATACCATGGATGAGGGTATTCGAATGGTGTATGCGGATCTGGACAAGCAAGAGCCTATGCTAAAGGCACAAGGTTGGATTATTCTGGACACATCGAATGAAACAATCGAAGAATCGGTTGCTCAAATTCTCACCCTTAATAAAACTTCCACAAGTTGAAAACTGATGTTTTGTTCAGCGATGATTACAGAAAAAGACAAAGCCCAACACAGAGCAGATAGCAGCGAAGAAGCCGCCAGCCGCCAGCTTTCAGCTCCAAAAATCCTCTGTGTCCTCTGCGTCTCTGTGGTGAATTCTTCTTCCCCCTTTTTTCGTGTAACCGTGAATTTCCAGAAAAAACTACCGTGTTATTTCTTCCGATAAATCAGCATGCCGTCCGATCCGTAGATGTCGGTATCCAGCTTCTTGACCAGCTCATAGCCATTGAGGAAGCGCTCGTCCTTGAGCAGCCCTTCGCGGCCGTACACTTCCAGAATCACCACCGCATCCGGCTGTTCATCCACAATCAAATCCGGGGCAACGGCGTAATTGATCACATAATATTTTGCATCCAGCGGGTAATAGTTCAACGCCTGGGGTGAATTCAGCCCAACCGTGTCTAAAATCTTGCCGGGAGTATAAAATCCAAGCACACCGACATCCCCGGCGGCCAGCACCGAGTCACCGGTCAGGTCCGGGGCAATGATCTCTGCCGCCTGCCGGTAAAGCAGTTCAAGCTGATACCAGGCCATTTCCGGGGCAGGGCGGTTCAAGCCGTGATCCGGCCGGATGCGCCACTCGCTCAGGCTGGATCCCAACGGGGCAGCCACCAGGACCAATCCCACCAGCGCAGCCTGCCAGCCTTTCATC
>JAJUJY010000233.1 GCA_029265085.1 Chloroflexota bacterium | reverse complement strand
GGACAAATTGGGATGATATGGGTGGTGGTTTGAATGGTTATGGCGACAAACTCGTTATTATTGGTTCGGATGTGTATGTTCATGGTGGTTTTACCAAAGCAGGTAGTGTCACTTCTGATGAATTAGCTCATTGGGATGGCAATCAGTGGAAGAGCATGGGAACTGATCTACCCGACTTATCTGATATTGCAACGGATGGTACAGATCTTTATGTTCTTGGTGATTTTGAGCAAATTGGTGGAGAAAATTTGAGCAAATTCGCTGTTTGGAATGGCTCAAATTGGATTTCACCTAATTTTGATATGTCACAGGTATTTAATGCCTCTTCTATCGGTTCAGGGCAAGGCAAAATCTATTTCTCTTGGTATGATATCAATTTCACTAACTATATCTATCAATTTGATCGCGCAGAGGGAACCTGGGCTGAAATTAAAGAAGTTGATACTGATCCGAAATCTTATATTCACAGCTTAACCGCCAGTGATTCCCATCTTTTTGCAGCAGGCGATTTTTCTCATATTGGTGAAGTTCCAGCGATGGGGATTGCTGCCTGGGATGGGTTGGGTTGGCAAGCACTCGGGAACGGGATTGATCAAAATAACGATAATTACCTGCTAGATATTTTATACGATAATGGTCGTTTATACGCAGGCGGTCACTTTACCCAAATTGGCGATATCAGCGCAAATCACCTTGCATATTGGGAAAATGATAGCTGGCAAGATATGGGAGGTGGGGTAAGTTACGCTGGTGACTGGCCAGAAATTTATAAAATTGCAAGTCAAGGTGAAAACTTATATATCTGCGGATTTTTTAACCAGGCAGGTTCCACCAGTGCTGCTAATATCGCTTATTGGGATGGTACCACCTGGCAAACAGTAGGAGATGGCCTTCCAGGTGTGTGTTATGACCTCGCCTGGTATAAAGGTGATTTATATGCAGGTGGAAATTGGCCTGGAGGGATTAAATATTGGAATGGATCAACCTGGCAAGATGTAACTAGTGGTCTGAACGGCCCGGTATATACCCTGGCAAGTTCGAATGAATATTTATATGCAGGAGGAGATTTTTCTACTGCCGGAGAAATCAATGCAATCAACATTGCCCGTTGGAATGGTTCGCAATGGTCTGCGTTAGGACAAGGTTTAGGCGATGAAAGTGGAAAAAGTCAAAATACCGAAGTATTTACATTATTAGTTGACAACAATTTACTTTATGCCGGAGGCTCATTCATCAAAACTGGATACGATGAACGATTTTTTATTGCAAGTTGGGATGGAACCAAATGGTCCAGAATGGGCTGGGGTACGAATGGATCGGTTTTTGATATGACTATGTTTGGTAATCAACTATTCATCGGTGGAGATTTCTCCCTGGTTGGCTCTTACCCAAGCATGTACCTGGCAGGATGGTTACAGAATCCACTCAAAGTTTTTCTACCAATGATCAAACGGTAAGCCCAACATTTGACCATATGAGGTCGTTCAGCGTGTCTGAACGACCTCGTTTTTTTCTTAAGCGGTATAATCTGCGCTGATATTATTTTTTCAGGAGCTTACCCATGCCAATTTCACCAATGACCCTCGCTGCCGCCCGCACGAAACGCGGGAAATGGATCACGGTTGGGCTGAATTCCTTATTTCTCTTTAGCTGGTTCTTTCTTCAAAATATCTTAGGTATCCCCGTGTTAATTATTGCGGCAGTACCGGCGTTGATCTCCAGCAGCGGACAAGAGTTATCCATGACCGAATTATTGTCCGCTATTCAGGGATCTTTAATGCCTGGGGGTGGCTTGGAAGCTTTAGGAAGTTTCGCCTCCTTGCTCGCCACTATTTTCGCGGTTTTCATTTTGCGCTTATTAGGCGGCCCCCGCTTGTTGGATTTTGGATTACGCCCCCAACAAGGTTGGAAGAGTCAAACGCTGCTTGGTCTTTTACTTGGCCCGATTGTTTTTGGTGCCATATTATTAATTGAGCTTGCTTATGGTTGGGCAAGTGCTTCCGCTGGTCAAATATCCTTATGGCAAATGATCTCCGCCCTGGTGATGTTTATTTGTGTAGCTTATGGCGAGGAAATATTTTCACGCGGATTTGTCCTGCAAACGATAGAAAAAAGTTTTGGGCCCTGGGCTGGCGCGATCGTTTCATCGATCATCTTTGCCTTCCTGCACGGGCTTAATCCCAATATCTCCTGGATTGCGATCCTCAACCTGTTCCTGGCTGGCATGCTGTTCGCGTATGCTTACCTGGCCACTCGCCAGCTCTGGCTGCCCGTTGCCCTGCATCTGAGCTGGAATTTTGCCCAAGGACCGTTATTTGGTTTCCCGGTTTCAGGGATGAGCGCACCTGGGCTATTTTCTGTTAATGTCAACGGGCCAGCACTCTTTACCGGGGCAGCATTTGGTCCCGAGGCCGGTATCCTCGGCATTTTAGGCATGTTGGTTTGTTTTTTCGCAATTACCTGGTATTCAAAATTAACTGTGCGGAAAGTACTTGAACCAGTGATTGAGAGTTAGTTAAAAAATATTCCGCCCGGGCTAAGAAAATAGTCCGGGCGGCTGTGTGAATCAGTTTGTCAGTAAATTAATTCAGGCTAATTACAGCAATACGTGCTTTGTCCAATGCCTCAATGACAACTTTCCCTGATTGGGAAATTTCAAAATCTGCACCACTGGTCAGCAAATGATCTTCTGGATCATTTTCCTGTGTCAGCCAGGCTGTACCAGATAACACTTTGATTTTCAATTGGTTTGGCTTTGTATTCATCGAAACAACTTCGTGATGAGCAATTTCAACAATATGCTCTTCAATCGTTTCCGGTAAAGAAATTGTATATGTAACTGTGGTCATTTTTACTCCATTTAAACCATTCAACCTGTTACCAGGATTATCTTTTGTATCTTGCTTTACATTGTAAGCAATTTTTTATAAAATAACAGATGCAGAAAATTGATACTATTACCAATACAGTGTCATTTACTATCAACTGTTATGCTCACAATCCCCTCAAACTGTATCCTGCCATTTGTCATACAATGAGAGTACGATGACCATCTACCTGAATGAACCCAAAGATTCCTCCGCTCCTTTATATGAACAGCTAGCCGATTCAATTGCATATCAAATTGATTCCGGCACATTCCGTCCAGGAGACCGTATTCCATCCGTTCGCCAGGCATCAAGGCAGTGGAACTTAAGCGCCACAACCATTCTGCAGGCCTATCGATTGCTAGAAGACCGCGGTCTAATTTTTTCTCATCCCCAATCCGGGTATTATGTGCGGTTGCGCCGGGCTGTTCAATCACCAGAACCAGAAATATCTGATCCATTATTGGACCCGTGCCAGATTGACATGAGCGACCTTTCTATGATGGTCATTCGGGACACGCTTAATCCGAAGTTGGTCCAATTTGGAGCAGCCCTGCCGGACCCGGATTTGCTGCCCACCCAAAAACTAAACCGGATTATGGCCGAGTTAATTCGCGACAATGAACTGCCCCAGGCCTATACCGGCACGCCGGAAGGTACGGAAGAATTACGCACCCTGGTAGCCCAACGTGCATTTTTAGCGGGCTGCAGCCTCACACCGGAAGATATCGTCATTACTTCCGGCGGTATGGAAGCCATCTCCTTAGCGCTTAGAACGGTTTGCCGTCCCGGAGACCTCGTGGCGATTGAATCGCCAACATTTTATGGTATTTTGCAGGCTATGGAGGCTCAACAATTAAAAGCACTGGAAATCCCCACACATTATCAAGATGGGATCAGCTTAGATGCTTTGCGGTTTGCACTAAATAATCACCCCATTTCAGCGGTAGTCCTGGTAACCAATTTTAATAATCCGTTAGGAAGCTGCATGCCAGAGCACAAGAAACGCGAACTGGCAGCCCTTTTAGCCGAAAAGGATGTCCCTTTAATCGAAGACGATATTTATGGCGAATTATCCTTTCATACCACCCGGCCATCGGTGGTAAAAGCCTACGATAAAAAAGGCCAGGTGCTGCTCTGCTCGTCGTATTCAAAAGACATATCGCCCAGTTACCGCGTGGGCTGGATTGCGCCGGGAAGATATCGAAATGCCTTGACCCATTTAAAAATGGCCTCGACCCTATCAACCGCTTTGCTTCCACAACTAACAATCGCGCGGTTTATCGCCGGGGGTGGATACGATCAACTGCTCCGCAGGATGCGGCGTGCCTATGCGCAAAAAATTTCAGGATTATCTCAAGCAATTCAACGTTATTTTCCGGCAGATACCAGAGTAACCTATCCTCAGGGTGGTTATGTATTATGGGTTCAACTGCCTGAAAATGTGGATTCTCTCGTACTATATAAAGAAGCATTAAAAGCCGGGGTAACCTTTGCCCCCGGCTATCTTTTCTCTGCTTCTTCTCAATATAAAAATTTTATCCGGTTGAATGCTGCCATCTGGTCAGAGCACTCCATTGGAGCGGTTCAACGGTTAGGAGAGCTGGTTGATCGAATGAACAAACGCAAGGGATCGATTTTGAATTAATCCCCTACTTTACTCAACCGTCCCAGTCCGCTGATATTGGATTTGACCACCGGATTGCCGCAATATTCAACACCACCTAAACCGGAGATATCGACATCCAGTGTGTCGGAAACGCGGATCGAAGCACCGCCAAGTCCAGTCAATTTTAAAACAGCAGTTTTACTTTGTAAGCCGCCCGATTGGTAGGCTCCGGCACCGCTAATTCGAACAGTTTGGTGTTCTACAGACCCACTCATTTCAACTTTGCCTGCCCCAGGCAGATCCACCTGGAGTTCTCCAGCGGTAAATTGGGCAAACACGACATCTCCTGCCCCAGCGACCTTTAGTTCCAAATGATCTGTACTGACCTGGTTTGCAACGACACGACCTGCGCCCATTAATTCTACCCGGTGTAAACTTTTCACCGTCACAAGATAACGGATTGCCCCACTGCCTAATTGATTGAGTCCAAAACTAATTTTGTCAAACCAATCACCAGACAAGCGTATTTTCAATGTCCCATTTTCTACTTCTGTAATAATCCGCTTCATCGTTTCTGATTCCGCCTCAATCGTAAGACCATCCTCTTCACCAGAACGAATAACCAATTCACCAATATCTTTCAACAAAATACCATCAAAACCGATTACATCTCTTGATTCTGTAGTTTTCATCTTTTTTTCCTTCCGATCAATTGCATGATTTGCTATTTTTATTATACGCAGCTGGTCGAAAAAAATTGCGATCTCATTTTCCTTGACTGTGCTTACCCACAACAACCTGATTCCTTCCATTATTTTTGGCATCATACAACGCCCGGTCTGCCACCAAACTAATTTCAACCGCAGTTTGACAGTCAGGGTAACTGGCAATTCCAGCGCTGAAATAACAGGTAATACATTCACGTTCAACACGGTGTTTTATTATGGAAAAACTTTCCCGAATGTCCTCAACCACGATTTTTGCTTCATGAACCGTTGTGTTCGGGAATAATATTGCAAATTCCTCCCCACCATACCGCCCAATGACATCTGTCCGGCGCAAGCGCTGATTTAGTAATCTTGCCAGGCTTTTTAATACACGGTCACCTGCTGCATGC
>JAJUJY010000006.1 GCA_029265085.1 Chloroflexota bacterium | reverse complement strand
GGCAGCTTCAATTCCTGCGGCGGCATCTTCCACCACCAGGCATTCTTCGGGATTTACCCCCAAAGTCTGTGCGGCCAGCAAAAATAAATCGGGCGCAGGTTTGCTCCTGGCGGGGGAATTGCCATCAACAACCGCATCCACCTCGGATTGGATTCCTAGCATTTCTAATACGAACGGTGCGTTCTTGCTGGAAGACGCGATTGCAATTTTTACCCCGGTTTGCCTTAATTTTCGAATGGTTTGTAATGCTCCGGGCAGCAAGTTGTCTGGAGTCATATGGTGAACCAGTTCAAGATAATACTGGTTTTTCCGTTCCATCATTTCTGCGGCTGTCTCTTCACGGATCGGACGGCCGTTTAAAATCAATTCTAAAGATTCTCGCCGGGAAACTCCTCTTAATGCCTCATTGGCTTCGCGAGAAAATGGCAGCCCCTCCTCGTCGGCTAATCTTTTCCAAGCGAGATAGTGAAATTCCGAGGTGTCGGTGAGCACCCCGTCCAGGTCAAATAAAAATGCTCGAATCATTTTTACTCCTGGGCAGCAATCTCGATGGGAAAGACCTTGCCTTTGTATTGGAGTTTAAAGGCAACTTTTTTCCAGTGGCGCGGCAAGCGTGGATGGGTTTCAATCCCATTCTCGGTCATCTTGACGCCAGCAAAACCAAATACGACTGCCTGCCAAAGCCCCCCTGCTGAGGCACCATGAATGCCGTCCTCGGCATTTCCACGGACATCATGAAGGTCTGCACGGGCTGCACGCATAAAATGCTCATAGGCCTGCTCTTGATACCCCATCCAACAAGCCATAATGGCCTGGATGGACGGTCCGAGGGAAGATCCATAGGTATGGTCGGTGCGCGGTGTGTAATAATCGTAGTTTGCCACAATGTCGGAATGGGTAAACAGGTCGGGTAATAAATACATCAGCATCAAGACATCTGGTTGTTTGAGAATCTGGGTCTCGTTGGCACCTTCAATTCCCAAAAGCGCCTGCACGGAGATTTCTCGTGGTTCAAGTGCTTCAAGGTTAACCTCTTTGCGATTAAAGTAACCCGCAAATTGTTCAACCAGTTTGGATTGCGGCTCATAGGGACAAAAGATTTTGTCAGCCACATATTGCCACCGGACCAGGTCTGATTCCGAGAGATTCAATTTGGCGAATAAGGATTTGACCAGGCTGGGGTTGTGCTCAGCAAGCCAGGCGGAGAGACTGATTGCATTGGATAGATTCCACTTTGCCAGGTAATTCGTATAGGCATTGTCGTTGACATGGTCGTGGTATTCGTCTGGCCCGATTACATCACTGAAATGATATTGCTGCGATTTTTCATCCCACTCGGCACGGCTTGCCCAAAAACGAGCTGTCTCCAGAATAATTTCAGCGCCGCGGGAGAATAAAAATTCATCATCTCCGGTAATGCGCCAATAAAGCCAAATCGAGTAGGCGATATCGGCTGATATGTGAATTTCAATATCACCAGTCCATATTCGAATTTGTTTGGTGCGATCTTTAAAATGAGGGACCCAGGTGGGTGTTACTTCTTCGCCTGTTGCAGCACTTTCCCAAGGAAATTGTGCCCCTTGATATCCATTTGCACGCGCTTTTTCTCTGGCTCCGGCCAAATTATGGTAGCGGTAAGAAAGTAAATTTCGGGCAATTTCAGGCCGGGTGTAGATAAAGAGCGGCAGCATGAAAATTTCCGTATCCCAAAATGCATGACCGCGGTATCCATATCCGCTGAGGGTTTTTGCACCTATGTTGACGGTATCATCTTTTCGGGGTGCTGCGATTAACAACTGGAACAGGTTAAATCGGATGGCTAATTGGGCTTCGTCATCGCCTTCGATGAACACATCGCAGTTTTCCCATTCTTTTTCCCAGGCTGTTTGATGAGGCTGCCAGCATTGATTCCAGCAATCATCCGGCAAATTCTCCAGGCGAGCCTTTACTTCTTGCAGGGGATTGGCTGACTCACGGCTGGTGAAAATAGTAAAAAATTTTTCAACCAGCATCGTCTGGCCTTTTTCCAGGTCGCTGTGTACATACAATGTAGGTTGTTCCCGGACATTCCAACCTTCTATCTTGTATGGGTTGGGTGTGGTGACATGGAGATTGAATCCCAATACGGCAGTGATCTTTGTTTGCCGGGTTTCTAATTCCAGCATCGCGTAATTATTTTGGACAGACTGGGAACGAAATACCCAATGCTTTAGTCCGAGGTTGTCCGCTGATCCATTGATTCCGGTCTGAATCTCGATTTTGCCTGTGTAGTTTTCAGGTTGGATAGTAACCCGTACGGCCGTTTGATGTTCGTCCGCCAGGCTGGCAAACCGCTCAAAATGCAGCCAGCTAATTCGCCCTTGAGGGCTTTTCCAGCGAACAACGCGTGAAAGCAGCGCATTTTTTAGATTCAGGCTTTTGGAATATGAAAGGATCTCCCCATTTGCCAGGCTGAAAGGTTCACCACCCAGGGTGATTTCAAGACCAGTCCAATCCGGGAAATTCGCCAGTTCGGTAAAGACAATGGGAACATCGTCAAAGACGCCATGTACAAATGTGGAGCGGCTTTCTCCAGGATAAACCTCTTCAGAAGTTCCTCGTGTTCCCAGAAATCCATTACCAATGGTGTAAATCGTTTCACTATGATGAATCTTATCAGGATTAAAATGTAATTCGGTAATTGACCAATTTCGATCGAGCATAACATTAACCTTCCTTCATCCCTGTTCCTGCGATACTTTGGATGAAATAGCGCTGGAATAAGAAGAAGAGAATTAAGATAGGGAGTGTGTTAAAAACGGAGCCAGCCAAAACCTTTGAAATTAAGGTGAAATACTCACCCCTGAACCAGTTCAAACCAAGCGGTAATGTGAAATTTTCAGGTGTTCGCAGGATAATGAGCGGCCACATAAAGGCATTCCATTCGCCTTGAAAGGTCAGCAATGCCAATGTCAACAGCTGCGTCTGGCTCAGCGGCAATACGATTTTGAAAAAGATTCCCCAACGTCCTAAGCCATCCATCATGGCGGCTTCTTCCAACTCTTTTGGTAAACTCTTGAAGAATTGGGTCATCATAAAAATGCCAAAGGCGGCCACAATGCCCGGCAAAATCACACCAGCCAGGTTATCCATCAGCCCAAATCCGGTGGGGATTGTGATATCACCAATTTTTAATCCACCGCGCAAAATACCTGGGCCGACCACCAGGAAGGTTGGAATTAACGTTACCTGTCCCGGAATCATCATTGAAATTAACATGGCATTGAAAAAGATTCTCTTGCCAGGAAATTCCATTCTCGCAAAAGCGTAACCACCCATTGCGCAAAACAGCACACGTAAAAAAGTAACCATCAAAGATACAAACAGGCTGTTAAAAATCCAGCGCGGAAAGAGTGGCAGCGCGGTAATGACGTCTTTGTAATTTTCCAGTGTGAATGGAATGGGCAGAAACAGGGGGGGCTTGTATGCATCTGCTACCGGCTTAAGGCTATACACGATCGTGAAATATAGCGGTGCAAGACAAATCAACGCCCATAGGATTAAGATCGCATAAAAGAACGGCTTCTTAATTCGATCCCAACCTCGGATAACTCGATCCGCAAAGGATTCTTGGGAATGGTAGTTTCGGTTCATAGTTGCCATCTTTCACCCCTTTACGAAGCAGTACTCGTACCGCTGCCTTCAATTACTTTCCGTTGGATGACCGTTACCAAAAGAATGATCAACGCCAGGATAAATGCCAGTGCAGAAGCCTGTCCCATTTTCACGGTTGTATCTCGGAAAGCCCATTTGTAGATCAAGTACGCCACAGTTGTCGTGGAATCCAATGGACCGCCGGCGGTCATCACGTAAATCTGGTCAAATACCTGGAAGCAGCCAATCACTCCAACCGTGACAACAAAAAACAGCACGGGGCGCAGCATGGGCACGGTGATATAGCGAAACACCTGGAATTTATTAGCGCCATCAATTTCCGCCGCTTCATACAGTGCACCCGGAATATCTTGCAAACCTGCCAGAAATATCAACATCAATGTGCCGCTGGTGGTAAAGATATTGAGGATCATAATGATGTAAAAGGCAGTGCCTGGGTCGTTCAGCCAGTTCTTGGTCAACCCAAAGATCTGGTTGACAACCCCTTGCGGACTAAATAACCAGACAAAGATGATTGAAATGACCACAGAGGAGGTCACCGATGGCAGATAAAAAATGGTTCGAAAGAGTCTGCGTCCCCGCAGTTTTTGATCCATCGCAAAGGCAAGGATTAAACTCACCAGTGTCTGGGCAGGGACCACGATCAACGTGTAGAGAAAAGTATTCGGTAAAGCCTTCTTGATGAATAACTCGTCGCAACTGGGTACGGTACCCGCTGCCCGGGGAAGGAATGATTCCAGGCATAGTACTCGCCGGTACCCTTCCAATCCCCACCACTCTGGGGGCTTGAGCAAGTTATATTTGGTGAATGAAAGATAGAAGGCGTACCCAATTGCAAACACAGTAAATGTTATAAAGACGAACAAGAACGGCAGCAAAAATGAGTAGGCAGTCCATGCTTCACTGCGTTTCCGGCGTGCAGCCAGGCTGTTCCGGTTGGATACAGGGGAAGGTGTTTTAGACATCTGAACCCTCCAGTCATTCGATATAATCAAAATCAATCAAAAAATGACAATTCTTGGATTGATGAATCGTGATAAGCGTGATTGCAGATTTGATTTTGATGGAATGATGATCGTGTCAAGTGCGCTTCTAGAAAGAGGGGCGAACCCCGTTCAGGTCCGCCCCTCAACGATGGAGGAGAGGCTACTTAGCCTCGGCAATTTTTTGGCGAACAATCTCGGCGGCCTGTTTCAAGGATTCATCAACAGCCTGATTCTCGAGATATACACGTTCCAGGGCCTTGCCCATCTGCTCATTGACATCAGAACCAACCACACCCCAAACAAAGGGGCGAGCGCCTTCTAAGGCACCGCGGAAGATCGCGGCAGAAGCCGGATTGTTCTTTAAGAATTCGCTTTCCTGTAGGGAAACGCGGGAAGGAAGTGCAAATCCGCTTTCCAAAACTTTCATTTGGGCAGCTTCGCTGGTGAGGAAGTTGATCACACGCCAGGCAGCTTCGGGGTTCTTGGTGTTTTTGGAGATGGAATAGGAAACGGTGAAGATCAAGTTGCCTTCGCCTTTTGGTCCAGCAGGAGGATTCACCACACCGTATTTGAGATCGGGGAACTGAGTCTTCAGGTAGGGGATTAACCAACCACCTTCATAAACCATTGCGAACTGGCCTTTCCCAAAGACGGTACCTTGCCATCCTTCACCAACATCGGCCGGGATTGCCCCTGTCTTATTTGCGCGGAAATCGGTGTAGAACTTGGCTGCTTCAATCACTTCGGGGCTGTCCAACAAGGTATCGCTGTAGTCCTCGGTCATGATCGAACCGCCGTTTTGGAAGGCAAAGACAGGGAAGCGGCCAGCATCAGCTGGTACGCCAAAACCATAAATATTCTCAGCTGGCTTGGACAATTTTTCAGCGGCAGCCTTGAGGTCGTCCCAGGTCCAATCATCGGTCGGTTCGGCAATTCCAGCGGCAGCGAACATGTCCTTGTTGTAGAATAGACCAAGGGTATTGAAATCTTTGGGAATACCGTAGGTAATACCATCGCTGGTGAATGCATTCAGCAGAGAGGGAATGAAATCTTCTTTCGGTGTCTGCGTGCCGGCCATTAAGTCATCCAGTGGGAGAAGCACATCGTCTTTAACGAAGGCCGGGAATTGGAAAATATCCATGTAATAGACATCGGGTTCAGTTCCAGATGCGATGGAAGTTTTTAAGGTAGCCCAGTAATCACCCGTGATTGGTTCGTATTTCACCACAATATCGGGGTTTTCAGCTGTGAAATCCAGCAAGAGCGACTGCAGCAAAGCAGTTTCTTCTGGGCTGGAGGCCCACCCGGATAAGCGAACAACGGCACGTTCTGCCGGTACTTCTTTAACAACTTCTTGGGTGACAATTTTTTCAACTACCTGGGTTTCGACAATCGTCTCAGGTGTTGGGACAGCAGCTGGGGCGCAAGCAGCCAAAATAAAGCTTAGAACCATGAGACAAGCGATTAGCTTGAATAACTTTTTCATCTTTCCTTCTCCTAAAAATTTCGTCAAATCATTGTGAAAAGGTGTGTGGTATACTTAAATGAATCAGGGTAACCAATTACCTTGAGCTTTGGGGCCACCAATGATCTCTGCCAGGAGAGGTGGCTCCTTTTTATGAGTTACAAGTTTGAAATTGCTGAGTAATAATTGTTGGGTGCCTCCTTATATTTTGACACTGGATGCGCGGATAACTAACTTCGGCGCAACTAATTCACCAATTGGCTCTTGAAGACTTCCGGTGTCGATCATTGAAATGAGAGTATTCATCAGCCGTTCCCCAATTTCCCACACTGGTTGGTGCAAGGTGGTTAACGGCGGATTAACGAAACGGGACATGGGGGTGTCGTCAAATCCAGTTACGGCAATTTCTTTTCCAACAACCAGACCTTGCGCCTGTACTGCATTCATCGCGCCGATGGCCATCATGTCATTCAAGGCAATAATGGCAGTGGGGCGAATTTCCGACGGCAAGGATAATAGTTGTTGCGCACCCTGTAGGCCATATTCAAAATTACCCTGACCTCGGACAATCCATTCTGGGTGAGGGAAAATCCCAGCTGACGCAAGGCCGTCAAAATATCCTTGTAAACGATTGCTGCCGACCCGAGAATCCTCAGGCCAGGCTAATATTGCGATATTCTGGTGGTTTTGTTCAAGCAGGTGTTGAACAACCAACCGGATTCCTGTCCCACCATCGACATCAATGTATGGGAAACATAAATCTTGATTGGAGCGGCCAAAGGCAACAAAGGGGAAATTTCGATCGCACAAATATTTAATCCGCACATCATTAAACTCGACATGCGAGAGCACAAACGCATCTACCCGGCCGGTATCAATCAGTTCCTGGTAGGATCGTAATTTTAATTCTGGGTCAGCGTGAAGAGGAAAACATAAGAGATAATACCCATTCTGCTCAGCAACATGGAACATGCTTTGCAGAAATTCATCCAAAATGGGGTTGGTTTGATCTGGGGGAGAGGGTTCCCAGGCATAGCCAATGGTTTGGCTGCGCTGCTGGCGAAGAGAGCGTGCAGTATAACTGGGGCGGTAGCCAAGTTCTTGAGCTGCCTTCCAGATACGTTCCTCGGTGTCTTTGGCAACCTGCACCTGGTGATTGAGGACTTTAGATACCGTTTGGTAGCTTACACCTGCCAGGGCTGCAACCTCTTTTAAGGTAATCCGCGGTTTAGGAGCCATATATCAGAATAAAAAGCCTTAGGGGAGGGATGCGAACGTTCGTGCGAACGTTCGCATTAACTATACAACTTTTCATATCACTTGTCAAGCATTGAATTGTTTGAAATTCTTCCTGATTCGGTCTAAAATTAATCAAAAGAAGGTGAATATATGAAAATAAGCGCACGGAATGTAATTAAAGGAAAGGTGAAGAAAATCACCCACGGTGTAGTAAATTCTGAAATTGTGATTGAATTGCCGGGTGGAGATGAGTTGGTATCGATTATTACCAAAAGCTCAGCTGAAAGTCTTGGACTTATAGAAGGAAAAGATGTTTTTGCTGTGGTGAAAGCATCCAATGTGATGGTTGCCGTTGATGATTAGTTAATCATTCCAAGAAGAAAATCAGCGCCGGTGATCGCCGGCGCTGATTTTCTTTAATGATTGGGGTGAAATACCTCGTGGGTATTTGTGATAGCAGTGTCTGTTCGAAAGGTGATTGGATCAACGGGGAACAGCTCTTCTATCGATTTTGGGCTCAACAATGGTTTTGCAGGTAACCGGTAAAATTTTTCTACGACTTGATCTGTTGCTGCCTGATCCGTTTGCCAATGAATCCGCTCAAATTGACTGAGATGAAAAGGCATGGTATAGGCTCGTAAGCTGCGAATTCCATCAATGTTGAAATAGTGATGGAAGTACGACATGACCAGTTCTCGCAATGTCTGGTAAACCGGTTCGCGATAACGCAATCCCGCAAAGTTTGATTTCGCAACCGCTCCCCAGCAGCCGTTGCGTTTAAACAGCGCCAGAACATGATCTTCGTCAATACCAGGCTCATTGACCAGATCAAGAATTAATGGCGGATATCCCAGCCGCTGCAAGGCTGCTGCGGCAAACATTGCCCCATCCAGGCAGTGCGCCTGACGGTCTTGAAATACTCGCAGCGGTGAGCGGTTTAATTCTTCGCCGATATAGGGGACTTGATCTAAAAATAATTGGATCTTGTATGGTGTATCCAGTTGGATCAATTCTTCTGCCTGTTCAATGGTCAGGTGATCAATCAGGTTCATCCATGCCTCCAGAGATCATTTTCTTCAAATTGATTATAGCGAGTTTAGGGTGATTTTCTTAGAAAAACTGCGATATTTCGAAACCATTTTTGTAACTGGGGGTTTATACGCTTAGATGTTTGCCAAAAACCATTTTATTTGCCAGGAGTGACCCGCTTATTTATAAATCTTTGGCATGGACACGGGGTATGGAACCCCGATAAATCCACAACATTTTTCAGTGTCTGATCGGCTTTATCCCACCCATTCATGGATTGAATTGGGTGTAGTTCATGATTTGTGAGTTTCTGAGAGTCTTAACACCATACAATGATCGAGGTAGATGGATTGAACACCCTGGATCAGGAGAATTGATAAAACCTATGTCTGAAATTAAACAGCCAGCTTTAGACGATATGCGCAGCAATGCTCGATTGGGGGGTGGAGAATCAAGGATTGCAGCTCAACATGCCCGCGGAAAGCTGACTGCACGGGAACGCATCGAACAATTGTTAGATCCCGGCACGTTTAATGAAGTGGGTATGTTTGTTACCCATCGAGCAACGGGATTGGGAATGGAAAAATCTCATCCACACGGTGATGGTGTGGTAACCGGTTGGGGCAAGATTGACGGCCGGGTTGTATATGTATTTGCCCAGGATTTTACGGTCATGGGCGGTTCGGTGGGGGAAGCCCACGGGCGGAAAATTGCCCATTTACTGGATTTAGCCTACCAGAACGGTGCACCGGTGATCGGCATGAATGATTCTGGGGGAGCACGTATCCAGGAAGGCGTGGATGCACTGGCCGGTTACGGTGAAATCTTTTATCGGAATGTGCGCGCTTCTGGCGTGATTCCCCAGTTTTCTGTAATTCTTGGCCCTTGCGCTGGCGGGGCGGTTTATTCTCCAGCCATTACCGATTTCGTTTTTATGGTTGAAAAGACGGCCCATATGTTTATTACTGGACCGGAAGTGATTAAGGCCGTAACGCACGAAGAGGTCTCTGCCGAAGAATTAGGGGGAGCAGGAATGCACCGTTCCCGCAGCGGTGTGGCGCATTTTACCGCCCCGGATGAAGATACGTTACTTGCAAATGTGCGTTGGTTATTATCGTTCCTGCCGCCAAATAATTTAACACCGCCGCCAATTATTTCCTCAAGTGATGATCCGAACCGCCAAACCAAAGAGCTGGAGGAGATTGTTCCAGCGAACCCGCAACAGCCCTATGATGTCCATGCGGTGATTGAATCGCTTGTCGATGAAGGTGAATTTTTAGAGGTGCAGAGTGAATTTGCCCGGAATCTCGTGGTTGGTTTTGCGCGGTTGGATGGACATCCGGTAGGGATTATTGCAAACCAGGCAGACTATCTTGCAGGTGTGATTGATATTGATGCTTCAGATAAAGGGGCGCGGTTTATTCGTTTTTGCGATTCCTTCCATATTCCGTTGGTGACCTTGATTGATACCCCAGGATTCCTGCCTGGAACCGACCAGGAATTTGGTGGTGTAATTCGCCATGGTGCAAAAATGATTTATGCCTACTCAGAGGCTTCGGTGCCCAAGGTTTCGATCATTTTGCGCAAGTCTTATGGCGGTGCATATATTGTGATGAGTTCAAAGCATTTGGGTGGTGATATGAATTTTGCCTGGCCGAATGCCGAGATTGCAGTGATGGGACCAGAAGGCGCAGTGAATATTGTTTTCCGTAAGGAAATTGATGCTGCCGAAAACCCGGCCGAACGTCAGGCCGAATTGACCCGCCAATATCGTGAAGAACTGGCCAATCCATTTGTTGCGGCACAGCGCGGTTACCTGGATGATGTGATCCTTCCTGCTGAAAGCCGTGAACGTCTCATCCAGGCATTGGAAATGCTGCGGGATAAGCGGATCCCGGTTCCCAGCCGGAAGCACGGGAATATTCCTTTGTAACCAAGAATATACAATGGCTTGTATATAGATTGTACAAACCTTACCATTAAGGCCAAAGACATCAATTTTTGATGATAAATTGGAAAAGAAGACACTTATGAAAGTACTTGTTGCAAATCGTGGAGAAATAGCCATTCGGGTGTTGCGAGCGTGCCAGGAGATGGGCATTCGTTCTGCAGCAATTTATACCGATGTGGATGAATCTGCGCTGCATATACGGTACGCAGATGAGGCGCTGCCGATTGGTCCGCGTCAAAATTATTTGAATATTGACGCTGTGGTTGCCGCAGCGAAAAAGTGTGAGGCAACTGCAATACACCCTGGATATGGATTTTTGGCTGAAAATGCCGATTTTGCCCAGGCTGTGGAAGATGCGGGGATTACTTTTATTGGCCCGCGGCCTGAAACCATTGCCTTGATGGGGGATAAATTAGCCTCCCGAAAATTTGCCCGGGAATTAGGTTTGCCCGTTTTGCCAGGGACTGATAACCCGCTGCCAATAGAAGTTCCAGCTGAAATGGCTGAACAGGTAGCTTACCCTGTCATGGTTAAGGCAACGGCTGGCGGCGGAGGGCGTGGTATTCGTCTGGCGTTTTGTGCAGAAGAATTATTAGGTGTGATTGAGGAAGCACGGAAAGAAGCCCTGGCTGCATTTGGCGATGATACGGTGTACCTGGAATCGATGGTCCAAAAAGCCCGCCACATTGAAGTCCAGATTTTGGGGGATGGTCAAGGCAAAGTGGTTTGTTTGGGCGAACGCGAATGTTCCATCCAGCGGCGGCGGCAAAAATTGATTGAAGAGGCGCCCGCTCCGAACCTTTCCTGGCGATTGCGCCACCAACTGTATGATGCGGCTGCCCGGCTTGGCAAAGGATTAAATTACCGCGGTTTGGGAACCGTAGAATTCCTGCTGGATGAAGAATCCAATATTCACTTTATTGAAGTCAATCCGCGCATCCAGGTAGAACATCCGGTGACAGAAATGGTCACAGGGGTTGATCTAGTGCAGGAACAACTGCGATTGGCGATGGGCGAACCGCTGCGATACGATCAAGATTACCTGCCTATGCGCGGTTCAGCGATTGAAGCCCGCGTTTTGGCCGAAGATACGCGCCAGGGATTTTTGCCCACCACCGGGCAGATTACCTACCTGAAAGAGCCAGGCGGCCCCGGAGTGCGGGTGGATAGTGCCCTGTATCAGGGATACCAGGTGACCAGCGAATACGATTCGATGTTGGCCAAAGTGATTACCTGGGGAGAAGACCGGCCTGCAGCCATCCGGCGGATGAAGCGGGCTTTGCATGAATACCAGATTGGCAGTATTGCAACCTCGGTGGAATTTTTGCTGCAAATTTTGGATAGCCAATCCTTTACTGCTGGTAAAGTAACCACAACCTACCTGGAAGAATTCAATCCGGAACCCCCACAGCCGGAAATTCAACTTGAAAAAGAACTGGCGCTGGCGGCGGCGCTGTATGCACATAACCAAAGGCTTCATCAGAATAGCCGGACTTTTCGCACAGCCAGCGGCTGGCAAACTGTTGCCTGGCAAGAGCAAATGAAAGGTCGAAATTAGGAGGTGTTTATGTCTTTATATTGCGTTAATATTAGCGGTCGCGAATATCGAATTTTCTTGAACGGCGATAAAGGAATCGTAAATGGTGAGGCGGTTCAGCTTAATCTATTGCCATTAAATGGCAATGGTTTACACATGCTGCGCCAGGGTGCCAAAGCCCTTGAGTTGTATCTTTCTAACCATGATCCTGAAACTTATGAGTTATTTGTTGAAGGCAAACGGGTGATTGCAAAGGTAGAAACCCTGCAGAAACGCTTACGCCGCAAGAGTGAAACTGTTTCTGCGGGCACAATTAAAGCCCCGATGCCCGGGTTGGTTGTCAATATACCGGTTAAGGCTGGTGACCGTGTGGAAGCCGGGCAGACCGTGATTGTCCTTGAATCGATGAAAATGCAGATGCAAATCCGTTCTCAGGTGAGCGGAAAAATCAACAAAATTGCAGTCCAAAATGGCCAACAAGTTGAAAAAGGTCTCTTAATGGTTCAAATTGATCCAGAAGAGTAAAGGAATTTTGGAAATTCAATCCCATTTTCAATAAGATATTTTATTTTCCCCAGGTTTAGCATTCTGATTTGAACATTCCTGCCTGGCGCCTCTAATTCCTGACGGTAAAACGCAGGAATTAGAGAGCTTATCTATTGGAGTTAAAGTTATGTCAGTGATGAAACCGATTGCAATTGTCGGATTAGGGGCGATTTTACCGGATGCACCCGATGTGGCTGCGTTCTGGTCTAATATTCGGAATGGTCATTATTCGATCCGTGAAGTTCCGGCGAATCGTTGGCGGACCGATCTGTATTACAATCCTGACCCCTCTGTGCCGGATAAAACCTACAGCAAAATTGGTGGATGGGTGGATCATTTTGATTTCCAACCGATCCAATGGGGTATCCCAATTCCCCCCAACGTATTGGCTGTGATGGACGAAGGGCAGAAGTGGGCGATAGCTGCTTCACGACAGGCTTTAATGGATTATGGATATCCCAAACAACGCAGCCTGGATCCTGAACGGGTGGCGGTAATTTTTGGAAACGCTCTGGCGGGAGAGCAGCATTATCAAACCAGTTTCCGAATTCATTTGCCGGAGGTTCTGGATGCACTGGCTACAACCGATGCTTTTCAAGAATTGCCCCAGGTGTTGCAGCAGGCCTTATTGCAGGGTGTAACCCGGAAAATTCAGGCTCAAATCCCGGCGATCACAGAAGACACAATGCCTGGAGAACTTTCCAATATCATTGCCGGGCGGGTAGCCAATGTCTTTAATTTTGGTGGAGCAAACTTTGTGACCGATGCGGCTTGCGCTTCTTCGATGGCGGCGCTGCAGGCGGCTGTCGATGGATTAAATAATCACCAGTTTGATGCTGTTTTAACTGGCGGTATTGATCGGAATATGGGCGTGGAAGGGTTTGTAAAATTTAGCAAGATCGGCGCGCTCAGCCCCGATGGATCCCGGCCGTATGCGGACGGTGCGAATGGATTTGTGATGGGGGAAGGTGCGGTAGTCTTTCTTCTCAAGCGGTTGGAAGATGCAGAAAAGAACGGCGATCCCATTTATGCGGTTATTCGCGGGATTGGCAGCAGCAGCGATGGAAAAGGCAAAGGCATTACTGCACCCAATCCAATTGGGCAGCAGCGGGCGGTTGAACGCGCCTGGAAAAACGCTGGCCTTTCTCCGGCAAACGTTGGATTAATTGAAGGACATGGTACATCCACTCGGGTAGGCGATGTGGTGGAGCTGAATAGTTTAACCAGCATCTTTGGCGAGTTTGGATTGAAAACAGGCCAGGTGGCTTTGGGTTCGGTGAAATCCAATATTGGCCACTTGAAGAGTGCAGCCGGTGCTGCTGGATTGCTCAAGGTGGTATTGAGTTTGAAAGATCAAATTTTACCGCCGTCCGTGAATTTCCACCGGCCCAATCCGAATATTGAATTTTCAAAAATTCCATTTTATGTGAATACAGCCACACAACCCTGGGAGCAACCGGGCCGAGAGCTTAAACGCGCTGGTGTAAGTTCCTTTGGTTTTGGCGGCACCAATTTTCATGTAGTCCTTGAGGAATATGTTCCTGAAATGCTTAAAGCGTCGCATCCAATATATACAGGGGTTGAAATGAAAGCCGCTGTTACTCAGCCAGCACAGATGATCCGTCCGGTAATTGCAAAAGAGGTCAAGCCTTATAGAGGTTTGTTATTCTTGGGAGCCAACACCAAGACAGAACTCCAGTCGAAACTGGCGCAGGTTCTTGAAGCTGCTAAAAATGGTCAAACTCCCGCCTGCCGTCTGCCGTTAGCGGCAGAAGTACAGAGAGTGCCAGAACGCCTTGCAATTGATTATTCGGATGCGGAAGACCTGGTAAAACGCGGTGAAAAGGCACTGAAAGGGTTTGAGAACGATACACCCAATTCCTGGCAGGCATTGACGGCTCAAGGTGTTTACCGCGGGAGTGGAAACCCCGGAAAAATTGCCTTTCTTTTCCCAGGGCAGGGCTCTCAGTATGTGAATATGCTCAAGGATTTGGGCGAGACCGAGCCAGTGATCCGTGAGACCTTTGAAGAAGCAGACCGCGTGATGACACCGCTGCTTGGGCGTCCGCTAACCAGCTATATTTATGTAGATGGGGATGAGGAAAGTCTGAAAAGAGCCGAAGCGGCTTTAAGAGATACGACAATTACCCAACCGGCTGTTTTGACCACCAATGTGGCTTTGCTGCGCCTGATGAAGAAATATGGTTTCTCACCGGATATGGTGATCGGGCATTCCCTGGGAGAATACGCAGCCTTAGTTGCAGCCGGAGTGTTGACGTTTGCTGAAGCGTTGGAAGTGGTCTCGGCGCGCGGGCGTGAAATGGCCAAGGTCTCAATGGAAGATAACGGCTGTATGGCGGCGGTTTCCGGTCCTCTGGCTGAAGTAGAACGGATCCTTAAAACGATTGATGGCTATGTGGTGATTGCGAATATTAACAGCCCGGTCCAATCCGTGATTGGCGGGGCAACCAATGCGGTAGAGGCAGCTATTGCTGCTTTCCAGGCGGCAAATATTCAGGCGGTGAAGATCCCTGTATCGCATGCATTTCATACCCAGATTGTCGCCCCGGCAAGCCAGCCGCTGCGGAACGTGATCGAGCGGATGAATGTGCAAACACCGCAAATGCTGATTGCTGCGAATGTCACCGGTCAACCTTATCCAAGTGCTCGTGAAGATATCCTGGATATTTTGTCCAGGCAGGTAGCCTCACCGGTGCAGTTCATTCAAGGGATTGAAACACTTTATCAAAATGGTGCGCGTGTTTTTGTGGAAGTCGGACCGAAACGGGTACTAAATGCTTTGGCGACCGATATCCTCAAAGACCGCGAAGGGGTGACTTTGCTGGCAACCAACCATCCGCGCAAGGGGGCTGTGGTCAGTTTCAATGAAGCTTTATGCGGTTTATTTGCTGCTGGGGTGGCGGCTGATTTTGGCGGGAAACCGGTTGAAAAACCGGTTGAAGTGAATTCTATTGATATGCCAACCCAATCACCCGCTCCAGTACCGGCTGCGGTGCAAGACGGCCGTTTGCCAATAACGGGATCAGTGGTTATTTCGGGTGCTGGTCTGGGGCTTCCTGGACGCAGCGGCGCGGTGTTTTCAGATGATAATGTGCAGCGGATTTTGCGCGGTGAGTCGTTTATTGAACCAATGCCGGAATTAGTCCGCAAGCATATGCTGGAAAAGCGGGTAACACGTTTGATCAAGAGCGAAGCCGGTGCGCAGATGGTAGAAATCCAGGATATGGATTTGACCATCAAACTGGCCGGCCAGCGCGGCGGATTTGACCTGAGCGAAGATTTTGGCGTATCGGAAGAACGGGTGGAATCTACGGACATCACCACCCAGCTGGCAATTGCTGCTGGTGTTGAAGCTCTGCGGGATGCGGGCATTCCATTGGTGATGAATTACCGCCAAACCAGTGTCGGTTCCTATTTACCGAATCGCTGGATGCTGCCAGAATCTCTGGCAGATGAGACCGGGATCATTTTTGCTTCGGCTTTCCCGGGTCTTGACCGAATGGCCGAGGAAGAAGAACGTTATCATACATACCAGCGTTTGACTGCTCAAAAGCAAGAGCTGGTAGAACTGTTAACCATGATACCGAATGAACAAGAACTGATTCGAACAGCAATTGCAAAGCGCCTGCAAGCCCTGGATGAAGAGATTGCTCAATCTGATTATCATTTTGACCGCCGATTTATTTTCCGAATCCTGGCAATGGGACATTCTCAATTTGCTGAATATATCGGCGCACGCGGACCAAACACCTATGTCAATGCGGCCTGTGCCACAACCACCCATGCGGTTGGTCTGGCAGAAGATTGGATCCGGGCAGGCCGCTGCCGCCGGGTTGTGATCATCGCAGGGGATGATGTGACTGGTGGGAGTCTGGTTAACTGGATTGGGACGGGATTGTTAGCGAGTGGCGCAACCACCACGGAAGGTAATTTGCGGAAAGCGGCTTTACCGTTTGACCGCCGCCGGAATGGCATGATTATGGGAATGGGAGCAGCCGCACTGGTGGTCGAATCCGAAGATGCAGCACGTGAACGTGGGGTGCGCGCGATCTGTGAAGTATTGGCTACCCAAATTGCAAACAGTGCCTTCCACGGCACACGCCTGGATGTGCAGCATGTCAGTGATGTGATGGACCGTTTGGTTACCCAGGCTGAACAGCGATTTGGCCTGCGGCGGGATGAAATTGCTCCGCAATGCATGTTTGTCTCGCATGAAACGTATACCCCGGCTCGCGGCGGAAGTGCTGCGGCAGAAATTTGTGCGCTGCGCCGGACATTTGGTGAAAAAGCCAACCAGGTAGTGATTGCCAATACCAAAGGCTTTACCGGCCATACAATGGGAGTTGGTGTGGAAGACGTGGTGGCAGTGAAAGCCTTGGAATATGGCATTGTCCCACCGATTGCACACTTTGATGAAGGCTTTGAACCGGACCCCGACCTGGGTGATTTGAATTTATCCAAAGGCGGAAAGTATCCAGTTCGCTATGCACTGCGCCTGGGCGCTGGTTTTGGGTCGCAAATTGCTATGTCTTTCGTGAGGCGTATTCCTGGTGAAGGTGAGCGGGTTAAACCTGAAATCTATCAACGCTGGTTAGCCGCAGTGGCGGGTTATGAACAGGCTGATCTGGAAGTGGTGAAACGCACACTGCGCGTAGCCAATCAAGGCCAGCCGGTGCGGCAGCCAGCCAAATCCACCTGGCAATTTGGGCAGGGACCGACTTTGTGGGCTGATGCAGATGATCCGGTATCCGCTGCAGTGCCACAGCTGATCCAGCCGGTTGTAAAGGTGGATAGCCAACCTGTAAAGGCTGCGACTGCACCCGTGGCGCCCAGCCCAGTAACCGCTTCAGCGGTGGATTCTGGTGAAATCTGCGCTTTTGTTTTGGCATTGGTCAGTGAGAAAACTGGATATCCGCAGGAGATGCTCGACCTTGACCTGGATTTGGAAGCCGACCTGGGTGTGGATACGGTCAAGCAGGCGGAATTGTTTGCTGCTGTGCGTGAACATTATGGGATCGCGCGCCGTGAAGATTTACGGCTGGTGGATTACAATACGTTGAATAAAGTGATCCAGTTTGTTCTGGAGTCGAAAAGTGCGGCTGAACCTGGGTTGACCGTTGCTGCTGAAGTTGTATCAGTTCAGACAGTATCAACTGGTGCAGCGATCAACCGGGATGAAATCCAGGCGTATGTAGTACAGCAAGTCAGTGAAAAGACCGGCTATCCGGCTGAAATGTTGGACCTGGAACTGGATCTGGAAGCAGATCTGGGTGTGGATACGGTCAAGCAGGCGGAATTATTTGCCACCGTACGCGAGCATTACAGCATCCCTCGCCGGGAAGATTTACGATTGGTGGAATATAACACCTTGAATAAGGTGATCCAATTTATAGTGGACTCGCTATCCAGTAGTTCAGGCAGTGTCATTACGACGGTTGATGCGAACGCTTCAACCCCGGTAAAAGATGCAAGTAATATTGCATCTGCGGTTGCTCGAAATGAAATCAAAAGTTATGTATTGCAGCAGGTCAGTGAGAAGACCGGTTATCCACAAGACATGCTTGACCTGGACTTGGATCTGGAAGCAGACCTGGGTGTCGATACCGTCAAGCAGGCGGAACTCTTTGCGACAATCCGCGAGAATTACGGCATCCCCCGCCGGGAAGATTTGCGGCTGGTGGAATATAACACCCTGAATAAGGTAATCCAGTTTATTGTGGATTCGCTGGAAGCTGTGAATGTTCCTGCGGAAACGCAAATCGCAGCTGCCCAAACCTCAGAAGCAGGGTTCTCATCCGAAGGGGAACCTTCCAACGGAATCGATGAAGAAATCAAAGCTTTTGTTCTTGCTCAGGTCAGTGAAAAGACCGGCTATCCGCAGGAAATGCTGGATTTAGACCTGGACCTGGAAGCAGATTTGGGCGTAGATACGGTGAAACAGGCGGAATTATTTGCAACAATCCGCGAGCATTACAAGATTCCACGCCGGGAAGATCTGCGGCTGGTCGATTACAATACGCTGGCGAAAGTGATCCAATTTATGCACGATTCGCTGCGGGCCAAAGCGGTAGAGGCTGAAAAAACTGCGCTGTCTTCCCCTGTGGAACCGGAGCAGCTTGACGAAATGCTGCAAGAAAAGGAAGAGGCAGGTGCAAAAATCATTCGCCGTGTACCCGTGCCTGTGCTGCGTCCCCGCTTAGATTTATGCATGCCAACCGGTGTCAATATTGATGGTAACTCACGGATCGTGATTGTGGCCGATCAGGGCAAGACAGCGGATTCTTTAGCGCGCCGGATGCGCTCGCGCAAAGCCCAGGTGTTGGTTATCCAAGCCAATGCAGCCGGGCTGGAAAAACTGCAAGCCTGGCAGCATGAAGGTCCGATCCAGGGTGTCTATTTCCTCCCTGCGTTAACGGTTGAGCCGCTGCTCTCCGAAATGAACCTGGACCAATGGCAAGCCGGGCTGGAAACACGGGCAATGTTCCTGTACCATCTGCTGCGCGCGATCCCTGGTGAACCATTCTTAATTTGCGCAACCCGCATGGGCGGTATCCACGGGTACACTCCAGAAGGTGCCAGTGCGCCGATGGGTGGGGCAGTCAGCGGCTTTGCTAAGGCAATTGCCTGGGAAAGACCGGAATCACTGGTAAAAGTGGTTGATTTCCAACCTTCTTTGTCTGAGAGTGAAATTGCTTCTCGTCTATTGGAAGAAACCCTGCGCGATCCGGCTGTGGTTGAGCTGGGATGGGAAGGCGACCAGCGCTTTACGATCCTGGCAGAAGAGCAGCCTATCTCTATGCAAACGGAATTGAATCTGGGAGAGCGGCCGGTCTTTTTGATCAGTGGCGGCTCAGGTGGAATTACCGCTCCAGTGGTTAAAGACCTGGCAGCCCAAGCGAAAGGCGTTTTTTACCTGCTCTCGCGTACAGTCCTGCCGGAACGTGATTTACCGGCGTTGAAACTTTTGAAAACCAATAAAGAAGAATTACGCAAGCATCTCTATCAAGAACTCACGACACGGGGTGAAAAAGCTACTCCAGCGCAGATTGAGAAGCGGATCGAGTCATTGGAAAGAGCCGCTGCAACCCTGGAACTGCTTGATGCGATCGAGCAGTTGGGCGGCAGGGCTGTGTACCTTCCCTGCGATATTACCCAGGCCGGTGCTGTGGAGCAAGTTATTGCCAACATTTTAAAGACAGAAGGTCGGGTGGATGTGTTGGTGCATGCAGCAGGGATGGAGCGCAGCCGCAAGCTTGAATCGAAACCATTTGAAGAGTTTGCAAGTACGATTGCTGTAAAAGCCGATGGTTTCTTCAAACTGTATAAAGCGTTAGAGCAGCATTCCGCCCTGCCGAAAGCGATTGTGGCATTTACTTCGGTTGCCGGGCGGTTCGGAAATGCCGGGCAAACGGATTATTCAGCTGCCAATGATTTGATCTGCAAGCTAGTGAGCGCTTTACGGAACCAACAGCCCGGTATCAAGGCTATGGCTTTGGATTGGGGTGCCTGGGCTGAAGTTGGAATGGCCAGCCGCGGCCACATCCCGGCATTGATGAAGCGGGCAGGGATTGATATGATGCACCCTGCAGACGCCGCCCCAATGGTTTACCGCGAGCTGGTGTCTGGCTGCGTAGGCGGCGAATCGGTGTTCGCTGGATCATTAGGGCTTTTGATGCAGCCGCGCCGGCCTGGAACAGAAATTGATGTGGATGCAGCGAATAAAGCACTCACGGAAGGTGAACCGATCCACATCATGTTAAGCCGGATGAGCGGTTTGGATCTGTATCAGGGTATCCTGCTGGAAGCCGAATTAAACCCAAACGAGGAACCGTTCTTAAAAGACCATGCTTTGAATGGCATCCCATTGTTGCCGGGTGTCATGGGGATTGAAGGATTTTCGATAGCCGCGCAACATGTTGCCTCCTCGCTGGGATCACACCAGGGCAGTTTCCGGGTTGTAAAATTAGAACAGGTGCAATTTCTGGCTCCGTTCAAGTTTTATCGCAATGAACCGCGCCGGATTACCTGGAAAGCGCAAGTGGTCCGTGAGCAAAGTGGATTGGTCGCCAGGGTGGCTTTGGAATCGAAACGGGTGGTTCATACCCGAGAAGATGAAATCATCCAGCATTTTGCGGGTAGAGTGGTCTTAGAACCAACCCGGCAAAAAGCAGAAACTGCCACGGTAACCCCGCCGCATTGGAATGGCGCTTATACAGTCCATGCAGAGGATATTTATAAGTTGTACTTTCATGGTCCGGCCTTCCAGGTTCTGGAGGGGGTCCAGCGCAGCGGTGACCAGGTTTTGGGAAAATTGCAGAAGAACCTGCCTCCTTTCACGGCCGAGCGGCAAAATATGGTTACTACGCCGATTCTGGTTGAACTATGTTTGCAAACGGCAGGTGTCTGGGAGATTGGTATAACCGGCGCGATGAGCTTACCGCGGTCGATTGGGTCGCTGCGTTTGTATCCTATCCAACCGAACGGTTTGCCTATCTACGCGGAAGTGCATCCTCATCAGGATGAGTCAGGATCCACCTGTTTTGATGCGAGGGTAGTCGATGCAAAAGGAAATCTCTTCCTGGAAATGACCGATTACCGGACAGTGGCACTGCCGTATTCTGTAGAAGAAGGGCTGATTCAGCCATTGCGTGCACTGGTTCAGCAGGGTCAAAATCCCACGGAAGCCTGATGTTTGGTGCAGACCGGTTTGTTTATTGGACAATGTGTGAGGCAGATCCGCAAGGATCTGCCCTCACCTTTTCTCTCCCGCTTGAAACAATATTTTCTACGGAAGAAATCGAACGGATCAACGGTTTGCGCTTCCCAAAGCGGCGCTGGGAATGGATGTTTGGCCGGATCACCGGGAAACAGCTATTAAAGGTCTGTGAAACATCTTGCATAGGAAAATCATTGCCAAAGATCCGGATTGAAAATGAGCCGGAAGGTGCGCCTTATGCGATGGTGGAAAATCAAATCGTGCCTGGCTGCCTGACGATCAGCCACAGCGGGCGGTTTGCGATGGCGGCACATTCGCCAAATCCAGGATTACAGATTGGGGTGGATCTGGAACAGGTTGAACACCGTGCAGAAAGCTTTTTGTTCGATTTTTTTACACCGGCTGAGGTGAGGATAGCCCAATCCTTGCCCGATGCTGTGCGGGATACCTGGATCACCATTGCTTGGAGCGCCAAGGAATCGGTGTTAAAAGCGATTCGCAAGGGATTGCGATTGGATACTCGTATGGTGGAAATTGGCCAGGCGGAGTCGTTAATGGATGGCGGGCAATTCACGGCCTGGAAGCCACTTAAATTAGGGCATTTACCTGCGTTTTCAGGCCATTGGGCGGCCTGGTGGCGCTGCCAGGGCAGGATGGTGCAAACGATGGTTGTATGGGATCAACGTGAAACGCAGTCATTTCAACCGGTGCTCATTCAGGAAGTGCGGGTAAAATTACTTTTCGCGGCGGTTCCGTAGCATTTTTCCATAACATAAAAAAACAGACCGGTCTCAAAATAGAGATTTCCGGTCTGTTTTTTTTTACCAATGATTTGCAGATCAGGCGATGGGCTGTGTCGGGATGTAGCGCAATAACTCAACTGGAAAGCGCACCCCTTGCAGTTCCAACATGCGCAGGCGGGCCAGGTAGGCAGCACCGGTCATGATGTGCATGGCTGCATCTACAACGTGCCGGTTTGCGGGTTCTGCCAGATAGGTGCCGCGTGTCCACTCGTTAAAAGATCCCATAGAAGGCCCGCACCAGATCTGGTAATCCATCTCGCGGCCCTTTTCTCCGGAATTTGACCAGCGCGAAGATAAACCCAGATACCAGCGGAAGATCAGCGCCATTTTTTGGTGGGGATCACGCTCAGCGCGTTCAATCTGGCGTGGATCGCGTTCGGAGAAGAATGTCACCGTATCAGTCCAAATTTCAGCGAAGGAGCGTTTTAAAATGGTGCGTTGAATTTTCTCAGCTTCGTCCGCGGGGATTTCTTCAATGGAGTTGTAGCGGGAATAAATTTCATACAGCTTTTGGGCGCGAATGGGGAACATTGTGCCGCGTTTGAGCAGTTGCACTTTTACGCCCATTTCAAACATATCCGCGGCGGGAGCCATTGTCACATCGGCCATATCGGCCTGGGCGAGGAGGTTCTTGGTATGCTCGGATGCGCCTGATTCTACACAGGCCTGGTTGATCGACCCGGTGACGATGTAGGCAGCGCCCATCATGAAGGCAGCCAGGGCGGATTCAGGGGTGCTGATGCCGCCTCCCGCGCCAATTCGCACCGGATGCGCGTAAGCATATTTGGTTTGTATTTCATCCCGCAATGCTAGCATTGTAGGCAGCAAGCCAACCAACGGACGGTTATCGGTATGGCCGCCAGAATCGGCTTCCACGGTAATATCATCGGCTATTGGCAAAGATTGAGCCAGTTTGGCCTGTAATTCCGTGATTTTCCCTTCCTGGAGCAAGGTGTTGAGAATGTCTGCAGGGGCAGGTTCCAAGAAGCGGCGAGCGACTTCTTTTCGTGACACTTTGGCAATCACCCGGTTGCGAATTTTAATTTCCCCGGTGGGAGATAAACCGAAACCCGCCACACGGTAATGGACCAGAGGGATGGTTAAATCCAGGTAAGCGGATGCTTCGATAGCGGTTACATTGTGCTGTAAATACAGCTCTACGGCATGCCGCTCCATGGCTGGTTCGTTGGGGCTGTTGATCAGGTTAAACATATACGGCCCGTTGGGTAATGCGGCCTGGATTTCCTGGATGGCGGCTTCAAGACGAGGTGCAACCATTCCCGCGGCTCCAAACGAACCCAGGAAGCCAGCTTTGCCCAGGGCGATAACCATTGCGGTGGAAGCGATGGCATTGGCCATTGCGCCGCCGTAGTAAGCATAACGGGTTCCATACCATTGGCAGAAATTTGGGTCACCCAGGGTTTCTGGCAAAAGGGATGGGGCAGAGGCTGCCAGATACCATTCCGCAGTCTTGCCGTTGAGATAACTGGATGGGCGGTCGTGGCTTAAGGCAGTCCCTTGATTGTTCGCAAGGATAAAAAGCGGCTGAGATAAATCGAGTAAACCGGAATATATCGCACTTTTCTCAAGGATAAGCGATTGGGTTGGACCTTGCCAGGCAGGCATGGTGGCCAAATTGGAATGAATAATGGAAAGCACCTGCGGCAAAGTGGTTTGAATCGGAGAGGTCATTTTGAAACACCTTTTTGGTCAAGATAAAGACAGCCAGAAGGGGCTGCTTTAAACCTGGCTCCTGGTGAATTTAAGATGGATGCCAGGATTCCGTAAATCAGAGGAATTTTGCCGGGTTCATGGAGTTAAACACTCAGAACTCCGGATGGTTGCGCCGGATTCGGGAGTTTTTCGGTTTCAATTGAAACAGGGAAGTAAGGGATCAGCGTTTTTTAACGGTCCCTATGGATAATTTCACCGGAATGCCGCCGTTGATAAAGGATAAGCCGGGTTCAAAGTTTAAGCGAGTCAGGGTGGCAAGTTTTTCGTCATTGCACAGGTAAGCTGCATGCCAGCCTGGACATTTGGCCTGCAATACTTTGCCCAATTGATCGTAGAGGTTGCGTAAATCTTTCTCCTGGCTGACCCGCACACCATACGGAGGATTGGTAACCATCCAACCCGGCCCGGCCGGAGGCTGAATGGCTGAAACAGCCTGACAGGTAAATTGAATCCATTGGCTCACACCGGCGCGTTCCGCATTGGCCTGGGCCATCTGTACTGCACCGGTATCCCGGTCTGAGCCGTAAATTGGGGCACAACCCGGTTGAACGGCCTCATCAGCAGCCTGAAGGCAATCTTGCCAGATCTCTGGCCGGTAGGTCGGCCAATTTATAAAAGCAAAGGGACGGTTTCTTCCGGGAGCGATATTCCCGGCTAATAAGGCTGCCTCAATCGGAATCGTGCCTGACCCGCAGAATGGATCCAGCAGCGGGGATTTCATATCCCATTTAGCGGCTAATATCATCGCAGCGGCTAAGGTTTCACGCAGCGGAGCTTTGGCCAGGGCTAACCGGTAGCCGCGGCGGCTTAGCAGTGCGCCGGAAGAATCAATGCTCACGGTGCAGACATCTTGATCCAACCGGACCGCAATTAATTGCGGAGGAACCTCATCCGTTTCTTCGTCTAATTTTTGCGAGGAGACGGGTACTTTAAGCCGGTCTTCTATTGCTCCGGCAATCCGTTCAGCAACCGCGCCGGAATGGTAGAGCTTTGAATTATGGCAGGTGACACGAATGTGAATTGGACTACCGGCTTTGAGATAAATCTCCCAGGATAACCTGGCTGCCTTCTCGCGAAGTTCAGCAAAGGAAACGGCCGGAAATCTGGCAAAACGAACCAAGATCCGGTTAGCCGTGCGCAGGTGCAGGTTAGCTTTGTATAAATCCTGGAAATTACCATGGAAGCTAACCCCGCCTGGATCCGTTTTGCCTGATGGAAGCTTGTCGATTTTTAACCCCAAGGCGGATATTTCCGCAGCGGTGATCGCTGCCAGGCCGGGAGCCGTAACGGCAAAGTAGTTCAGATTGGTTTTATCCACGGCGTTTCTCAGTTGACGGATTTGATTTATCGACCACGATTTGTTTTTGCCGTTCTTTGCGGGCAGTATCTTTTTCGACAAATAATTTTTGACCGGTGAAGGGGTCCATTTCGGTGTAATACATCAGGCTGGCATAGGTGGATGGTGTGGGGGTAAAAATCTGCACCTGCTCGGGATGGATATGCAATTTTTGTGCAGCAAATATTTTTAACCGGCGCATTTCTGCCTCGCTGCAACCGGGATAAGCTGCAATCAGGTAATAGGTCAGGAACTGCGGCTTTCCAGCTTCTTTGGATAGCTGGTCAAACATTTGCTTGAATTGGAGTAATGCTTCGCTGCCCGGCTTGCCCATCCGCTGCAAAACCGAATCATCGACATGCTCTGGGGCAACTTTCATCTGACCGGAAACATGATGACGAACAACATCACGTAAATAAGCATATCCATGCTCGCGGTCTGACAAGATCAGGTCGTAACGAATACCGGAGGAGACAAATACTTTTTTGATTCCTTTGATTTGGCGCAGTTTGCCAAGCAGATCGCGCTGCTGGGTATGATCCACTTTCATCTGGCTGCAAACTTCAGGAAAGACACAGCGTTTGCGGGAGCAGACCCCACTTTTGAGCTTTTTAGCGCATTCGTAGCCGTACATATTGGCGGTAGGCCCACCCACATCTTGCAAAATTCCCTTAAAACCGGGTAATTGGGTGATGGTTTCAGCTTCTGCAACAATCGAATCCTGACTGCGCCAGTACACGGTACGGCCTTCGTGTACGGCAATCGCGCAAAAATTGCATTCACCATAACAGCCCCGGTGGGTGGTAATGGAAAACCGGATGGTTTCTAAGGCTTTCACTGGACCCATTTGCTCATAATACGGGTGTTGGGCGCGCTGATATGACAGGGCATAGACTGCATCCAATTCAACCTGGGTGGGTGTGGGTTGGGGTGGATTTTGCACCAGGTAGCGGTCGAGATAGCGCTGGCAAAGCCCCTTCGCCGTAATTGGGTCGTTGTTTTGATAAAAGGTATGGAACATGCGGATGAGCGCAGCTTTATCTTGTTGAACCAGTTCGACAGGCTCCAGTTCCAGATAATTTTCCGGTTTTTCACGCGAAAGATAGCATAACCCACGAATATTATGTGCATCCTGGCCTTGTTTCAATGCGCCGGCCAGCTCAACCACTGATTTTTCCGCCATGCCGTAAAGTAAATAATCCGCCTTGGCATCAAATAGCAGGGGAGCGCGCACCCGGTCAGACCAATAATCGTAATGCGCAATCCGGCGTAAGCTGGCTTCAATGCCGCCTAAAACAATTGGGCGGGTGTTCTTAAAGAATCGCCGGATCAAATTCGTATAGGCGATTGTCGCGCGGTCCGGACGGCGGGTATTCAAGCCGCCTGGGGTGTAATCATCGCTTTTGCGCCGCTTTTTTGTGGCGGTGTAGTTGGCTACCAAAGAGTCAACGCTGCCAGCCGTGACACCCCAAAATAAGCGGGGTTCTCCCAGGCGGGTAATATCCGCCTCGGATTGTGTATCCGGCTGCGCAATCACCCCCACCCGGTATCCAGCCTTTTGGAGAGTTTTGCCGATCACAGCAACGCCAATAAACGGGCTGTCTATATAACTGTCACCAGAAACCAGGATGACATCCAGTTGATCCCATCCAAGTTGGCGTAGTTCTTGCGGGGTGGTTGGTAAGAACACTTGCAGATTTCGCCTTAATCGCCCAGGCTGACGCCGACTAACCGCGCCCCGTTGACCCAGGTATGGTTTAACGGAACGTGTTTTACTTTACCGGCAATGTTCTCTAATGGAACGGTGTCAATTCCGCAGGAGCTTGGGGCGACCATGATTCCAAAGTGGTTCTCATGGATGTGTGAGGCGCAGGCTGTGCCCAGTTGAGTGGCCAGAACGCGGTCGGTTGCGGAGGGTGTTCCCCCGCGCTGCAAATAACCCAGAATGGTAATACGGGTCTCTAGCTGCGTGATATGTTCTAACCGGTTGGCCAGGTGCAAAGTATCACCAGCCGACTGTTTCTCTAGTTGGTTTAATTTGGTTGCAACCTGGTTTACTTGGTCTCCCTGATGCATGCTTTTGTTGGCACGGCGAGCCGTATCAAAAAATTGAACCGTATCTTTGGATATTGCTCCTTCAGAAACGGCGACAAGACTGAAGCGCTTGCCTTTTTTGCTGCGCTCCAGGATGGCGTTGCCAACACTTTGAATATCGTAAGGAATTTCTGGGATTAAAATGACATCCGCGCCGCCTGCCAGGCCAGCTGCCAGAGTTAACCAACCGGTTTCACGTCCCATCACCTCAACAATAATAATGCGGTGATGGCTGATGGCTGTGCTGTGTAAACGGTCGATTGCTTCTGCAGCGACTTCAACAGCTGTGCTGAACCCAACGCTTGTGTCCGATTCAGGAATGTCATTATCAATGGTTAATGGCAGGGTGATTACATTTAATCCTTGCTGCATCAAATAGAAGGCCGATTCTTGGGCATCGGTTCCACCCAGGCAGACCAGGGCATCAAGCTTATGTTTTTTGTATACCTCAATCACTTCCCGCGTGCGGTCCACCAATTTTCCGCCTTCCGGAACAGCATTTGGCCGGTCGCGGTTGATACCAAGGATGGTTCCACCCAGGGTAAGAATACCAGAAAGGGCTTCACCTTCCATTGGAACGGTAAGGTCATTGGCCATACCGCTAAAACCGTCCTGAAAACCGATGGTCTTGATCCCATAGGTGCCCTGACAGGCTTTGCCAATCCCGCGAATAGCTGCATTGATCCCGGGACAGTCTCCGCCGATGGTTAAAATTCCAATGGTTTTTGCCATTTTCGAAACCCTCCTTGATTTATTCACTTCAACTTTGGGTGCTATCCGTACAAAGCTTTATATTTATCCAGATCCACAGATGCGATATAAGGGAGATTACGGCCCTTTTCGTCAATATCCAGACCATAACCAACCACAAAGTAATCCGGAATTTCAAATCCACAATAATCAATATCGATATCTACTTTATGGCGTGCTTTTTTATCGAGCAGCGCACATACTTTAAGGCTACGTGGTTTTCTTTCCATCAGTAATTTTTTCACCGTGTGGACGGTGAAACCGGAATCGATAATATCATCAATGAGAATCACATCCCAATTGTGAATGTTTGATTTGTGGTCGGAATCGATGCGGACAAATCCGGAAGATTCGGTGCCGCTATAAGAGGATACCAGCATAAAATCCATTGTCATTGGCCGGTGAATTTTACGCATGAGGTCAGTCATAAACATCACACTGCCGCGTAATAAGCCTAATAACATCAACCGGTCAGAATCTTTATAATCCTCCGTGATTTGTTCGCCGAGTGCGGTCACCCGTTTTTCGATTTCTTCCTGGGTGATTAAAACTTCGCCGATAAATTCGTAGGGATATTTATTTCTTGGATCCAATTTCGTACCCTCTTGATTTTATGTGGATTGGGTGTGATTTTTGCTTTGATGCAGGAGTTGATCAGACCACAACCAACGAAATGATACCATAATTTGTCTGGATAAGGTTTACCACCCGGGTAATTCTTCGCTGTAATCTCGCTGAATCATAATTGGCAGAGTGTTCCATGAGGATTTCTGCATGCTATAATGATCCTAACGAGAGTTAACCTGTTTACTCATGTTTGATATGTGAGGTAGCTATGGGTGTGATTACGATCTCTCGCGAAATGGGCAGTCTTGGATTTCCAATTGGGCAGAAGGCTGCGGAGCTATTGGGATATCAAATTGTATGGCGGGAGGTGATTAATCAAGCTGCCATCCGTGCTGGTGCCCCTGAAGTAGCCCTGGCGATGATTGATGAGCTTGGTTTGTTGGGATTATGCCCTTCAGCAGAAAAATGCCAGGCTTATCTTCATGCGGTTGAACAGGTTGTTCATGAATTGGCTGAACGGGGAAATGTGGTGATTGTTGGCAGAGGAAGCCAAATCATCCTGAAAGATCGGCCTGGAGTGCTGCATGTTCGAGTTATTGCTCCCCTGGAATTACGCATTGAACGGATAATGCAAGAAAAGGGGATCGCTTTAGATGCGGCACAGGCACAAATTGAGGCTAGCGATCGGTCAAGGAAACGTTACCTGAACCGATTTTATAAAACTCAATGGGAAGATCCAACCTTGTACGATGTGATTCTCAATACAGCCCGTATCTCGATTGATTCTGCTGCTGAACTGTTATACAAGGCTGTGATTGGATTGGAGCAGGTTCGTCGTTAATCATATTCGATCAGGGGAGCAACCATTGAAACAGCCTGAACCAGAGCATTCACAATTTTCTCATCCCGCAGAAGATATGTTTGCGCGAATATTGGATTTTTATGGGATTCAATGGAAATATGAGCCGCGGACATTTGCACTGGAGTGGGATGAAACCGGAAACGTTACGCTGGCCTTTACCCCTGATTTTTATTTGCCAGAGCAAGATTTGTATATCGAATTGACGACTTTGCGGCCGCAGCTTTCTTCTATTAAAAACAAGAAAATTCGCTTAATGAATCAGTTGTATCCGGAAATTAATATTAAGTTGATGAAGCGCAGGGAAATGCGGGATTTAATGGTCAAATATGGTTTATTCACTGAGGCAGATCAATTACAAGGCACCGAGGCGCAAAAGAAAACACTATGACCGAAAAGACACTTGCTGAATACGGTGTAATGGCCAATGACATCCGAGAAATTCTGATCACTGAAACAGAAATTCAACAAAGAATTCATCAGTTAGGAATGCAAATTTCTGAGGATTATGCCGGAAAATGTCCTGTTTTTGTGGGCGTTTTAAAAGGAGTTTTGTTCTTGATGGCTGATTTGCTTAGAGCAATCACGATTCCCAGCGAAGTGGATTTTCTGGCAGTTACCAGTTACACAACCGAAGCACGCAAAAAGGGGATGGTCCGTTTGGTCAAAGATCTGGAACTGCCTATTCAGGGCCGTCATGTTTTATTTATTGAAGATGTGATTGATACAGGTTTGACTCTTAATTATTTACTGCGGTCTCTGCGAGAACGGGATCCCGCCAGCCTGGAAGTTTGTGTTTTGTTTGATAAATCGAAGAACCGGTTGATTAATGTCCCATTGAAATATAAAGGATTTGATCTCCCGGACCGGTTTGTGGTTGGGTATGGTCTGGATCATCAAGAACATTACCGAAATCTTCCGTTTATTGGTTTATTAAAGCCTAATGTTCTCATATCACCCAATCGAGAATGTGAGGGAAAATAAAAAAACACCCCTGATCCGTATCAGGGGTGAAATGTGCAGGGGCTCTAAGTAACCGGCCCGCTTTCCCTCGCTGTTTTCCTCAGTCAACCTTCTGAGTTTTTACTTCCCTATTTTTCGGGGAAGGAGTTTTCCGGAACTCGCTCAGAAGCGATATGACTTTCCAGGCTAACTGTATTCACAGTCTATTTTTAGCAAACCTTATAAGAGAATTACCTCCTATTCAAGAGGTGTTGCTAAATGAGGCCTGGTTTCCCAGTGAGGAGCTTTCAATTTCTTGGAGCTCCCTGCAACCTGATAATAGCGACTTTTGATATCGGAGTCAATAGATCAGCTTGATGTATAGACAAATTTTAAGGATTCTTAATTTCTTTTCTAAGAACATTTTGTAAAATCAAATCTGTGATCTTTCGCACAAAATAAGGCGATGTTTTTCCTGAGCTTTCCTATTGATTGGGAGTACAATCATCCATTATCTTTCAGGGAGTGGTCTTATGGAAGCAGAAAACAAATCGGTTCAAAAAAGCAGACTATCCAGTTTACCGAAAAATGTTTGGGCGGTAAGTCTGACAAGTTTCTTTATGGATGTTTCCAGTGAAATGGTCATTAATCTCTTGCCATTATTTTTATCAAATGTGCTTGGTGTGAAGACCAATATCATTGGGGTAATCGAAGGGGTAGCAGAAGCAACTGCATCGATTTTAAAAGTATTTTCTGGCTGGTTGTCAGATAAATTGGGCGGCCGGAAATGGATTGCGGTTGCCGGTTATGGCATTTCCGCTCTGGCGAAACCGTTTTTTTATTTTGCAAATACCTGGGGCATGGTGGCTGGTGTGCGCTGGGCAGATCGGGTAGGCAAGGGGATTCGTACGGCTCCCCGCGATGCGTTGGTGGCAGATTCGGTTCCGGCGGAAAAGCGCGGAATTGCTTTTGGAGTCCAGCGGGCTGCAGATACTGCCGGGGCAATGGTTGGTTTGCTGATTGCTTTGGCTGTCATCTGGCTGGCTCAATCCAATTCTGTTGAATTAGGGGCATCGACCTTCCGTACGGTTGTTTTAATTAGCTTGCTGCCAGCTATCCTGGCGGTATTATCCCTGGCAATTGGCGCAAAAGATGTCAGTATTTCTGGAAAACGGGCTGCACCCAAATTTGCATTTCGATCTTTGGGGAAACCATTTATGATCTTTATGGTCATTGTGGGTTTGTTTGATCTCGGCAATTCGTCAGACGCTTTTTTGATTTTACGCGCCCAAGAACGAGGTATGAGCGTTACCGGGGTTTTAATCATGCTGGCAGTGTTCAATCTGGTATATACCATCATATCCACTCCGGCAGGGTCACTGTCTGACCGGATCGGGCGTAAGCGATTAATCATTGGGGGGTGGATTGTCTATGCATTAATTTATCTGGGATTTGGGGTTGCTCAAACGAGCTGGCATATTTTTGTTTTATACGTGATTTACGGATTTTATTATGGTTTGTCTTATGGTACGACCAAAGCCATGATTGCTGATCTTGTTCCAGAAGCTGTGCGTGGAACCGCTTATGGAACGTATAACGCAATTTTAGGAGTGCTTGATCTGCCAGCATCCATTATTGCCGGATTGTTATGGGAAGGTGTTGGCTCCTGGGGTGGTTTTGGGCCTTCTGCTCCGTTTTTGTTTGGCGGATCAATGGCTTTGATTGCTGCTATCTTAATGGCGGCATGGATGCCAAAGCCGCAATTGAAGGCGAATTGATCGGCAAATATTTAAAAAATCCCCTTCCAGAGCTTGAGATGGAAGGGGATTTTTTATCAAGCGGCTTCTTCCGCAGCTTTTTCCAAAGCTTTTCGGATTTGCTGGATATGTTCTATGGTGTGGTCTGGCAAGGTAATGAGTGTATAAGCAAGGCGCCAAAAACTTGATTTTCTGTTGACGAAATGCTCTGGTAAAGCACTGATAAAGGCTACCGTTTCAGTTTCAGCACACATCAACTCTTGTAATAAGTCTTTCAAACCGGGATAAGCGCTGACAGTTCCCTGAATTGCCGCAGGATGGTTCTCGGTGTAGTCCAGGTCAAGATCAGAAAGATTATTGGCTATGATGAGCTGCGCGGTTCTTTCTACATGAATTAAGTGAGCCAGGGTATCTTTTGCAGACCATTCGTTGGGATCAAAATGATAGCCTGCATCGGCATCAGTCTTCTCTGAAAACACCTCCGATAAGAGGGAATTATTTTTCGCATACATTGCCCGTAAGGATTCTGCTAATTCTACCGGTGTATTGGGGATGGTTGGCAATGGTACAGGGAATAACTCCATCTTTGTGTGATGTTTTCTTTTCCCTCGATAATACTGAATATCAATGATCTCGCCAATTTTATGCGCATGCAGGATTCGGACGAGGGTTGGGATATCTTGAACTGGTTGGCTGGCTAATTCGATGAGGATATCGTCATTTTGTAACCCGGCTTTGGCTGCAGAGCGGCCTTCAATGACGTTTTGTAAATAAATCCCTTGTTCAACAGCCAGGGAGTGTTCGGCGGCAAACTCTTTTGTTAATGCTACCGGGTAAATACCCATCATGACCCGGTTTGTAATCCGTAAATCTGCACCGGTTTCCTGCGTGGAAACCAAATTTTCCAGGCTTTTTTTCCAACCATAATCAATTTGATGCCTCGCTTCATCCCACAATGGATCCATTCCAAATCCGCTATGAATCAGTTTTAATGTGCAATCATTACCATCGGGGATGATCCAAACCTGAACCTGAGTAGGAGCTGGATCACCCCGTCCCATCCAGGTAAAGGATAGCTCCTTTTCAGGATCAATTGAAGTATATTGCCCAGCAGCATAAAATCCTGAATTCCAGGAGAAATACACTGCTCCGCCGGGAATTGGATTGCAGCGGGCAATATCGCAAAACCATTCTTGCCAGCCCATTGGGCGAGTAAAAGCACGAAAGATATGCGCTGGAGAAGATTTGAGACGAATATTGTATTCAAATGGTTCAGCGGTCATTTTGAACTCCTTTCAACATGGAGCAAGGACAAGATTTTATCCTTTAAAAGTATAGCAAAAGATGAAAACTTGAAACGAATAAACATGCCATAAGTTGTGATAATATTCTTTGATGACATCAAAGTTAGTGCTAAAATTGGTTCATCTCCATCTGTAATATTTATTTCGAGGAATCTATGACGAAATTAAACATCGGGCAGATGGCCCCAGATTTTACGCTTCAGGCAACCGGTAACCGAACCATCCGATTAAGTGATTACCGTGGAAAAAACGTCGTTTTGGCTTTTTTCCCGCTGGCCTGGACCCCCATATGAACGAGTCAAATCCCGTCTTACGAGGCGCTTTTAGCCAAGTTTGCGGGATTTAATACCCAGGTTCTGGGTATCAGCATTGATCATGTCCCATGTCTTGAAGCCTGGGCAAACAGCCTGGGCGGGATTACTTACCCATTGGTTAGCGATTTTTGGCCACATGGTGTTGTTGCTGAAAAATACGGCGTGCTGCGCAGTGAAGGGTTTTCAGAACGGGCAATATTCATTATTGACCGTCAAGGCGCGATTCAATATATTGATATTCATGATATCGATCAACAGCCGGACAATGAAGAATTATTTAAGGTGCTGCGCAAATTAGAGCCGTTGGCTGCATCCAGAGAAGCATTGGAAAAACCAGCTCCCGCAGTGGAACTTCCGCGAGGCGGGATTGTGATGTATTGCACACGATGGTGCCCGGATTGCCGAAAAGCGCGGGTTTGGTTTGAAGAAAATCATCTCGAATACATTGAGATTGATATAACTACGAACCGGACTGCTGCTGCCCAGGTGAGAAAATGGGCAAATGGGAATGAAACAACGCCAACATTTGATATTGACGGCGAGATCGTGGTGAATTACGATTTGCCAAGGTTGAAAGAATTGTTGAAGGATCGCTTAAAATAATTTAAGATAGCTCGTACCGCTCCTTTGGTTTCGATCAAAGGAGCGGTTTTTCTTTAAATCAAATGACTTAATAACCCGATGATTGAACCTCCAATCATTAACCAGATTGAAGGGGTTTTAAAAACAAAAATTAAAATTCCTGCCAGGAACGCGATTGTAACTGTAATTGGGTCAGTAAACGTCGTTGTGGATAGTTGAATGATAACCCCTGCCATCATACTCAATGAGGCAATAATGACTCCGTTGAGGAAAGATCCTGCCATTGCAGAATGGCGCAATCGAGGGACAATTGGGTTGCTTACTGCAACAAAAATGAAAGAAGGTAAAAACATACCTATTGTCGCCAGGAGCGCCCCTTGCCAGCTGCCAAGTATGTATCCCACAAAAGTTGCAGTTGAGGATAAAGGTCCTGGTGTGAACTGCCCGATCGACACAGCATCAATCAATTGGGTATCAGTCAGCCAACCTAGATTTGTCACAAACTCAGCGCGTAAATAAGCAATCAGGACATAACCGCTGCCGTATAAAATTGAACCAATTTTCAGGAATGAAAAAAATAACCTGCCAAGATTGATGTCTTGTATTCTTTCGACTAGAAAAGGAATCCCAGATAAGTTTAAAAAAATGATTGGGAAAGGTTGAGCTTTCAGCCGATGACGATTTTCCACCAGCATCACCAGGCTGCCGCTAAGCAACAAGAGGGCAATCTCACTCAGACCCCATAAATACCCTGCCAGGCATCCGATACCAACCAAAAGAGAAAACTTTTTTTGAAACGGGGTTTTTCCCAGGAGGATCAATGCCTGGAGGATCAGGATGATTACAACCGGCTTGATTCCGTAAAGCAGCCAGCTTACCTGGGGATAACTGCCATATTGTACGTACCCCCAGGCAATTCCCAGAACGATCAAAACGGTCGGGATGATAAAACTTAATCCACCGACAATCAATCCTGGCCATCCAGCCCTGACAAAGCCCAAATGAATGGCCATTTCAGTTGAGTTGGGGCCAGGAATTAAATTGGTGGCAGCCAATAAATCTAAAAACTGGTCATTATTTAACCATTTTCGGCGTTGTACAACCTCTTCTTGCATCATGGCAATATGAGCGGCTGGGCCGCCAAAGCCGGTGAATCCTAAACGCAGAAACACTTTCGCGACCTCAACCAGATTGTTTGATTCAGCTGAGGAGGGCTTAGGGAGAATGGTTTGGGGTGAATTGCTCATTTTAATCAATGGTCTAAATGAGCTTATCCTCTTTTTAAGATAAATTCTTCAACAGGCTGGTTATTAATAAAATGTTCCTCAAAAATTAGTTTTAACCGTTCCGTATTGATTTGATGGTACCAAATCCGGTCGGGTTGGACTACCATGATCGGTCCGTTTTCACAAATATCCAGGCAGCCGGATAGGCTGCCTTTCACACGGTGGGGACAATCAAAGCTGTCTAATTGATGTTCTTCAATGTATTCCATGAGCAGATCAAACATTTCCCTCGCATAGACTGAGGAAGCACATTTCCCGTTGGAGCAAATGAATACTTTTCGAACTGCAGGCCAGGGCGCGGGGGAAGGATTATTTTCCATAAAGATATTCTAACCCTTTCCAAAGGTGATCTCTCCAGACAGGATAATTATGCCCTGCGTTATATTCAAAATATTGATAATGATCATCTTTCTCTTTCAATAGATGAAGCATATCTTGATTGGTCTCATACAAAAAATCAAACCGGCCAATATCCAGATAAATCTTTTTGGGGCGTTCCTGGCAATACCGAACCAATTCCCAAACGACAAAGGGATATCCCCGAACGGCGAATCCACCCGCCTGGCTAAATACATGCCCAAATACATGGGGCATTCGAAACCCGCTATAGAGAGCAATCAATCCCCCAAAGGAAGCTCCCAATACTCCATACGCACCAGGATGTTGGGCAATATCTAAAATGTTTAACCTTTCTTTTGCGGCTGGTATGATATTGGTTAAAATGTGGCCAACTGTGCTGTCGCTGCAAACGTATTCCATCGCACGGGTTGGTCCGTGGCTGTCAATCATCGCCAGCGCAATTGGTTGGATTCGGCCTGCTGCGATCATATTGTCTATGATGGTTGGCAGTTTGGCGCGGTTGAAATAATCTTGTCCGTCGAAGACAACTAATAAGGGACATGGCTGGTCTGTAGGGGGTTGGTATAAACGCAAGACGCGTTTTTTGCCTGCAATCATTTCATCGCAGGGAATTTCTATTTGTGAGATTTTCCCTTTAGGGACCCCTTTCTTTTCTGTCGCCAAATCGGTTGGTTGATAGGCTGGCATGGAAAAATAATGATTAAATTTTCCCATTCCATTTGGAGTTATGTTGGTGTTATGAGGATCAAGGACTCGAATTTCGCCATCAACCCAGGCGTATTCAATGTAAGAGTCTAGCGGCAATTCGCATTGATATATCCAAACGCCCGGTTCAAATGCAGTCAATTGAAAAGGGTCAGGCCAACCCCAGTCATTGAGGTCGGAAATCAGTTGCGGCGCTGTATTGCCAAGCCAAACAAATGTAACGGTATTGCCTTCAATAATGGGATTACCCAGTTGTTTAACCTTTTGAATCAGATCGTTTGACATCGTCATTCTCCTGTGGCTCATCTACTGGTAGGGAGATTTCTTCATCTATTTTATCTAAAAGCATTTCCTTTGGTTTTGGAGTTTCAGAGGTTTTATTTTTTTGTAAATACTCCTGGAGAACATCCTGTAGTGATTTTGAAGCATTCTGAAAGGTTTCAGATTGATGCTTTTGGATCATATGAGGAGAGTACCGCGCTTCAATAAAAAGTGAGGTAATTGTTTTCATTGATTCCTGCGTTTCAGGAATGATTTGAGCCATTTGAAGTTCATATTGTTTAGGTGTGTAATTTTGCCGCCGCGGGAAACCTTGATCGCCGGTCCATTTTAATAATGCCAGGTAACTAAATAAAATTTGCTCCCGCGGAGGTAATTTCCCAAGAATTGGGAGAATGGCCGGATAAATCCGTGGAAATATTTTAACTGACCGGCGTAACCGCTCAAGACCAGATTGTGCAGTCTGACGCAGGTCTCCGGTAATTTTTTGTGTATATGCGGTTAACCATTTCCAGGCATTTTTTAGCCACTGTATCAGCGCAAATTTGCGGATTACCTGGATGATTTCCTGCCGCTGCATCACATAATAGCGAAGCGCAAATATTATCACTCCGATGAATACGATCCAGAATGCTATGGATTTCAGGGTATCTAACCAGGGGTATGCGGTTGTGGGTGTCTCAACGGGTGGCGTAAATTGGGGTGTTTCCATTGGTTCTGCGGGAGCAGTTTCACCCGTCCCAATCAGCCTGGCGATAAGCGAATAAATAAAGATGATCGGGGCCAGGAGTAAGAATTGTAACCAGCTTAACAGGTAAAGAATGAAGCCAAGCGCTGTTTGTAAAAATTCTAAAAAACCGAGCGAATAACGAGTTGGCAGAAATGCTGCGAACAGGCCAGCGGCTGCGATCAGTATGACAGCAGAAATCATCCAGCGATTGTACATGGCTGGCTGGTGCTTCGTCTCTTGTAAAAACCAGCGGGTTCTTAGAATGGAGATTTGTGTCTGGGTTAATAAAACAAATCCCAACATAAAATAAATCAATAATATCAGTGTATTCACCCGAATCGGTTGAGCGAATTGGGGTATTTGTGGCACTCCCAGGTTAAGCAAGGCAGTTATAAACAACATACTGACCCCAACGAAGAAAATCCAGCCGATTAGGCCGGCGCGCACCCTTACCCGGTCAACGATCGATGTGCCTTGCTTTTCTAAAGCTAACTTATCTTGATCTTCTTCCAGTTCCAGGAAAACATAGCCCATCTGGCTGGAAAATAGCCAGACCAAAATAACCAATGTGATACAGAATAAAAACTCTGCCGTAAAAAAGGTGATAAAACTACGCTGCCAGCGTGATAAGTCCTGTCCAATATTGAGGTGAGGGTTGGTCAAATATAGGAGAGCTTTTAAAACTACGCCCAATAAAATCCATTCGACAACAAGGCGCAGAACCCAATTTGATCCAAAGGGGATAAACCGGTAGATCAAGCGCTGTGTGTATAAAGCTTCCAGGCTAACAAAAAATGCCAATGGAAGCATAAACCCCAGGTTGATACCAGGCAAAAATTGCTGAACCAGTTTTATTAAGATCGAAATAAAGCAAACCATCATAAAACTAATCAAGATGTAACTAAAAAAGGTTTGCCGGTTTTTTATGGCAGGTCGGGGGATTTCTGGTTGGATGTTCATGATATTTTTTAGCCCTGCCAGATTCTTAAATCCAATAAATGAAAGAGGTGATAGACAATGAATCCGGTTTTCCGCAGTCGTTGAATTGCTTCCAGTAAACCTGGCCGGTTCCCAATGATAATTACGGCGATATTCAGGCCGCGTTTTCGGGCATGAAACATCTCATCTATGAGACCATCATTAATTGACCCAGTGATCAGAACAACAGTTGTACCCCAGGCCAGATTGGTGCTGGCCTGGTTAAACAACTGGTTAAAATTATTATGATCACTTGCCTCAATCCGCGCCAGTACACCAAGAACTTGCATCAATTGGCTGATTCCTTTTCTTGGTGGAATTGGCTGGGGGAATGTATGGTTGGCCAGAAGATCAATTCCGTTGGTGATGAAACCCACGGTGTGTTTTTCTCGGGCTGCCCAATTGGCAATGGACGCTGCAACGCTGATGGCAAATTCCATTTCATCAAACCTGCGATGACCTTCGTAATCCGTTTTGGCCAGGTTGAGGAAGATGCAGGTTTCCAGTGCGATAGATGCTTCAAAAATCTTTACCTGAAGTTTCCTGGTAACTGCAGTTGCTTTCCAATCGATACGGCGCAGCGAATCACCGGAAACATAATCTCTCTTTCCCATGATCCGGCTGGGATCTTCGAAAATTGGATTGCGTTCATGAATATTTCCAAAAGGGGATTTGGATGGCAGACCCATTTTGGTAAGCGGGACAATTTTGGGATATACGGTCAGGTATTGGGCTGGAATTTCCGCGATTTCTTCATGGCTGACACCTAAGATGTCGCCGGTATTGAGCTGTAGCGGGCCTAAAGGATAATAACCCCGTTTATGCGGGTGAACCTGATAGCGAATTGTTGTACTGCCGTGAATACCCAGACTGGTTACCTCACGAAAATAATTGGGAGCAATCAGGTCTAATGGGAGACTTTCATGGAGCTTTAGCCAGATCACAGGTAAAAGGCTGGTATTCTTGACTCTTAATTGGACTTCTAAGGGTTGATCTAAAAAGGAGTTGGGAGAAAAATGGCGTTCGACGGTTACCTTGCGCAGTGCATTCCGGCTCCAGATGCGCCCGGCAATGAAAACGGCCACCAATAAATATAGAACAGTTAAGACATTATCTGCCCGGACAATTCCGGCGATAAGAATTAATAAAATCAAAACTGGTAAATAATCACGCATGTGGTGAACTTATTTTTCTGGTTTTTTTATATCTAGAGGGAGGGGAGTTTGTTCTAAAATTTCTTGAATAATGATCGCGGTTGTTTTACCGCGCAGTTCAGATTCCGGGCGAAGGATCAGCCGGTGAGCCAGGGTTGGAATTGCAAGGTGATGGATATCCTCAGGAATCACGTGATCACGACCTTGAATGGCTGCAAATGCCTGAGCTGTTTTAAACAATGCCAGGCTTGCTCTTGGGCTGGCGCCAAGTAACAAGTCTGGGTGATTGCGGGTTGCATGGACCAGGCGCAAAATATAATCCTGAAGGGTCTCATCCAGATAAATATCCCAAATTTGATGTTGAAGTTTTAATAGATCATCACTGTTCACCACTGGCGAAATGGATAAAATTGGGTGCTCGCGCTGCAGATTGATCAAGACCTTTTTTTCATCCTCTAACGCTGGATAACCCATGGAAATGCGCATAAGGAATCGGTCTAATTGTGCTTCCGGCAAAGGAAAAGTGCCTTCATACTCAATTGGATTTTGGGTAGCCAACACCATAAATGGACGGGGTAGAGACCGGCTTACCCCATCAATAGTAACCTGTTGTTCTTGCATTGCCTCTAGTAATGCCGATTGTGTGCGCGGTGTGGCTCGATTGATTTCATCGGCGAGTAAGACGTTGACAAATACAGGTCCAGGACGAAATTCAAATTCACCGATTTGTTGGTTGTACACGGAGATGCCGGTTATATCATTTGGAAGAAGATCGGGAGTGCATTGCAATCTTTTAAAACCACCACCAATGCTGACTGCTACAGAACGAGCTAACATGGTTTTTCCAACCCCAGGGACATCTTCCAGCAGTACATGCCCTTCGCACAATAAGGCAACCATCATCAGTTGAATGGTTGGTCGTTTGCCGATAATGACTTTTTCAACATTATCCAGCACCTGATTAACATAGGTTTGTACATCGTTCATGCGCGATATCTCCAGGGATACGAAATTAACTTGATGAATTCTCAGTATTGGGTTATTTTTTCAAGACGCTTCCTTATTATACTTAGAACCCTCAAAGAAAACACCCCAGCCAGGCATTGGTTGGGGTGTTTTGGATTAGTTTTTGTTTACGGCTTAGCGTTTGTGATTGTCATCTTCGAGGTCGAATAAATCTTCATCGCCCTCGTAATATTCATCATCTTCGTCGAAATCTTCACCGTGAACATGGCCGTGCTGAATTTCTTCCTCGGTTGCTTCGCGCAGGTCGGCAATTTCAACATCGAAATTTAATTCCTGGCCAGCCAAAGGGTGATTGAAGTCCAGTTTGACGGAATTCTTGTTTACAGAAACGATGGTGGCGGTCATGATTTCGCCGTCTTCGTCCTGAATATCCAGTTCTACGCCAACCTCGAGGGGGATTTCCTCGGGGAATTCGGACTTGGGCAGTTCCATCACAGCTTCGGGATCAACATCACCGTAACCTTCTGCGGGGGTGACTTTGACGGATTTTTTGTCGCCGACTTTCATGCCGTAAAGGGCTTTTTCCAGGCCGGGAACGATGTTCTGGTATCCCTGTAAGAACACGATGGGACCGGAATCTTTGGAGGAATCCAGCACTTCACCGTTCACGGTAAGGGTGTATTCCAGGGTGACGACAACATCGTCAGCAATGATTTGGGGATTCTTTTGCTCGCTCAACTTGAACTCCATATGAAAAATATTTGCCTGACCGTGAACGGACAGGATAATTGGTTAGAAAACCCAACAATTATATCACGGATTGTCGACTAAATTTGTGCCAATATTCCATTGTTCTTCAACTATACCATCGGGGAGGAATTTTGTACCCTGATTGCTGCTTCAGAAGGTAATGGGCATTTATATTCGCAAATGCCGCAACCGATGCATTTTTCCCGGTCAACTTTCGGCAGGCGAACCGTTATGGGTTGATTTTCAACATTGACCGTATTTTCCTCCAGCGTGATCGCTTTTTCAGCAAGGGGGCACATTTCTTCGCAAACAATACAGTCTCGATGGTCTGCCCAAGCGATGCAAATATTTTGGTCAATATATGCTTTGCCAATCACCTGGGTCCGTTTTTCTTCTAATGCCAGGGGAGGAATAGCCTGGACTGGACAAATCTCTCCACAGGCATTACAAGAATAATCGCAATAACCCTGGCGTGGAATTAGAATGGGTGTATATAAACCGCTTACCCCTGCCTCCAGGGCTGCTGGTTGAAGAGCATTGGTGGGGCAGGCTCGTATGCAGGCTCCACAACGGATGCAGGTGGAAAGGAAATCATTTTCAATTGTGCCAGGGGGGCGTAATAAGGTCGGAGATGGCCGCCGGCTGCTGGCTTCGCTATTTAAGACGGCGGTTCCAATGGCTGCAATTGCGAATCCGGCCAGTACAATCCGGCGGTTGGGATCGTAGGGCATCCAGAGGGGGGGTGTTATTTTTACCTGCCATTGGATGGTGGAACGAGGGCATTTTTGAAGGCAATTTAAACAGAGCGTGCATTCTGAAGGGTCCGATGCATAACCGCGATTGGGGTCAATCGTGCCGGTGGGACAGGATTTTTCACACAATCCGCAAGATGAGCAATCTGAGCTTACTTCTCGGCGGAATAGAGCAAGTTTGCTAAATATTCCCAATAACCCACCGAATGGACACAGATACCGGCACCAAAAGCGGACGGCAACCGTGTTTAAACCGATGACACTGGCAAACAAAAGAAATACGATCACGGTTGAACGGTAAAAAAATGGTTCAACAGGTAATACAACCGGCCGAAGCAAATCATCCAACCACAGGACGGCATCACTGAATAACGGAACAGGGTAAAGAACTCGTTCAACCGCACTGATGATACGGTCTAAAGCAGGCCAGATCACAGATGCTGTGCTGCGGAAAAACAGGGTGAGCGGGTCAATAGCCAATAAGGTCAGGTTGCCAAATATGGCTGCAATGAGAATGATGACCAATATGCCGTACTTGATCTGGCGCAGCTGCTCGGCTGGCTGGGACTGCTTTTTTTGTTTTGGATGCAAGAAACCGAACAGGTCAAGGATTGTACCCATAGGACAAAGCCATCCGCACCAGGCTCGCCCGGTAATCACGGCAGCGAGAATGAGGATGAGCCCCAACAACGTAAAGGATAAGAATTCCTTGCTGCTCAACCCATTGGCCAGCATGGTCAGCGGGCTGAGCTGAATCAGAATTTTGCCCGTTTGTGAAGCCTGGCTTCCTCTTGCTAGGCCGATAAATCCGGCGGTAAAAAGGATCAATGCCAGGATTTGCATGAAACGCCGCAAATTAACCCAATTCAAAATGGTATTTTTGACGGATGATCTTTGGGAAAGAGGCCGTTTAGGCATCGACGTTTATTTCCTCAATCTTCAAATTCGCCAAATCACTGCGCCCTAAACCACGCGCAGCACCTTCTCTGATATAGGCAAGGTCTTCCGGTTGCAGCCCAAATAAGGTGGCTGCATAACTATCTGCCGCAACGATATCCGGGCTGGCAATCAGGGTGTTCATCTCTTTGACATCGTCCAAATTACCGCCAGTAGGCCCATTTGCCATCAATATGCGGTTGGCATCAACAACTGTTAATTGAGGACGCAGAAAGCTGGCAAGATCTGTTAGCATGACTCCCAGGTTCTGATGCAGTGCTTCACGATTATAAATGGTTCCCATCAGATTTTTCATTCCCAGGGTTAAGCGGGCTAAACCATGATGCTTGGCAATGGGAACATTAATCAATACGTCAGAATTGATTACCTCATCAAAGATTTTGGTGAATTTTAGTTTTCCAGAATCGGGTAGATCCACTTCTTGAAAACGCAGGGCTTTCATTACAACCATTTCACCCCCTGCGGCTTTGACTTGATCCTCAATCCCGCTGACACGGTACGCTTCCTCGCCAGAGCCGCCGAAAGGAAAGTCCATAACTTTGACCGATTTTGCCCCAGCCTCAAATGCTAATTTGACCAATGCACCAACAACCCAGGGATTGGTAGTGGCTGCATATTCATACGAATGATATGCCACGCAGATATTGGGTTTGATCACTACCGAAGCACCTTGGGGGACAAAATTTTCCATTCCGCCTAAGGATGCTAAAGCTCTCCGTACCATCATTTCTGGATCTGTTCCTCGAGCAACTGCAAGATATGAAGTTGGGGGCGTTGTTGCAGTTGAAAATGGTGTGGGTTTGGTAGTGTCTGTTGGATAAGCAGAGGGAGCGGGAGCATTGGTGGGTGTGTTTAAAATCGGTATTGCAGCTTGATCTGGTTCAATTTTAGGACGGCACGCAGAAAGGATTGTGTTCACTGCCAGTGCGCCCGAACCGATCAGCATAGCTCTTAAAAATTCACGCCGGTTGTATTTTTTCATAAGCACTCTCCAAAAATAACGAACTCCCTGTGGGCAAATCATTTGTAAAAGGATGGGGGTGTTGCAAATATAAATTTTATTCAACGAGGAGGGGGGAATAAACCAATATTAAAACTTAATATAAACGATCAACGATATCGCACAAAGTGTCAATATTTTGTTTTTTATGGGTCAAAGGTAACCAATTTAGAGATTTAATCCCCAAAAACCATGCAATTTAATGGTTTCTCACCGTGGGTGAGGATATCCCATTTCGCCAGGGTCCTGTCCAGGTCGAGGCTGGTCTGCAGATGATCAGGTATAAGTAGAGACCAACGGATTGGCAGAAGAAATTCCGTTTGTTTTTGCACCAGCACATCACAGAGTTTGGAAATCATTTTCTGTTCTGCGGCAATCTGGATTTCTGGCTGCTGAGAAATTGCCGGATTCTCTTCGTTTGTGATAAATTGATGGAGTTGCACGTAAGCAGCATCATCTGCCATAATATAATCATCCCAATGAATTTGATTGTAATCTCCAACGGCTTTAATAAATTCCGGTGAAAGTGTTTTATCTTCCCTCAATTTAAACGTACCGGGATAGTCCATTCCATTGGTATCCGGTAAAGGATATAAGGGCTGGAAGATTAATTTTGGATCCGGATAATAGACAATTAAACCCCAAACCGAAACCAATTTGGGGGTTTCGGCCTGGAGGTCGTCCACGTGCAGGACGAGCAAATTATGTTGGAGGGGGGAAGATGAAAAGGATGATTCCTTCGAAATGCCCGTTAATTCTTTTATCAAATCACCCGGAAGAATACCGGCAGCTTGTAATCCAAGAAAAAGACAAACAAAAAAAGCGAGGATGGTTAGGGTGATGATGACAAGCTTCCGCATGGTCAGGTCTTTGTTTTACACTTTAACAGTGTGTTTCCTTTAGGTTTCCCTGGTGGACTAGATGTGCCAGGATTGGTGGATGAGAAGAACGCTTTTAGTACATTATAAAACGGATGGGCTTGAGAATTACTTAAAATAAGCGGGGTGTTCGCAGTAATCGTACTGGAGTTTGATGCAGGATTCAGATGCTGAATGAATACCACCCCAATATATAGCTGTGATCGAATCTGCGCTAAAGCTTGTTGATACCAAATGGCCTGTTGATTAAGGTCATTATACTGTGTATCTTGTGTATTTATTGTACCATCAGGTGCGTTAATCAACGTAATCCAAATCAAGCCATTTGTGTGTTCTGCTGCTAACATAACCCGGCGAATTTCTTCGTAATGCCGCACAGCCAGATGCGATTGATTGGCTGGATTTTGCAACGGATCACCGCTGGTGACTGGCAGTTGAATTGAAACGATTGGCATTGTTGACTTTAATCCGGCATCATATAAACCCTGCAAGAAAGTAAGATCGTCAACATCCGATGGATTTGAGGAGGGGGCAAGCCCGCGTAACCCGCCCGCAATTAATACTGCCTGCGAACCAGTAGAGGAGAGGTGATTAATTACCTGGTTATACAGAGCGGCATAATGCGCAGGGTTGGGCGTATTGCCCCAGCCTTTTAAGGTATTCGCCCCAGGAAATAATTCAATTGCTTGAATAGCCGGATAACGATTGACAATTTGTGTGATGATTTGCAGGGTATAACCAGTATCCGGTCCTTGCCCGGTCATTGCCCAGGCTGGCGGATTGGTTAAACTGAGCATAATGCTGGTGTTTTTTGCAGCTGCTGTTTGGATGAAAGTGTCAAAGGAAGCCCATTGGATGGCTGTGTTTGGATCAGGCATTTGTACAGCCCAGGAGAACTCGATTGCTGACCAATCGGGAGAGAGGTCTTGCAGGCCAGCTAAGGCAATGGCGGAGAGATCCCCTTCCGGATGGTACCAGATTCCTACACCGAAATCTGGAGAGCCGGGCAGGCCTTTGGCTGCCAGGACGGATTGAGCTGGCCAACTTATTGCCAGCAAAAGGATCAATCCGACCATCCAAACACGAACCACGTTTTTCATCTTACCGGATCACCTGCGGAAGAATAAAGCCAAACAAAAAGCCGACCAAACCGCCGCCCATGATGATGCCAAGAGATTTATATAACTCAGGGCTTTTGGCAAACATACGGGCTTTTCGCATTAATTGGGGAAGATCTTTCGAGTGTCCCATCAATTCAATCAAACCATCCCAAAAGGCAATTTCAACTTTTCGGTAAAAAGGTGCATTCATGTTTGTTGCTCCAGGTGATTAACGTGATGTAGTGAGTTTTTTGATTTTGCCCTGTCCATTGGCAACGGCTCGGACGGTGCGGGGTAAACTGCGGCCATCCGAGGTCTTTACTTTTGCTTCAAATAAAAGCAGGAAGGTGTCTTCTGCCTGCTCGCGAACTTTAGGCTGGCAGCCGCTCACCTCAGGAAATTGTTGGTAAACCTGTTTGCATACCGCAGTAATCGCTTTTGCATCCATAGATATACCCAACCTTGGTTAGCGGACACGGCGGCGTAAGAAAGCCGGGATATCCAGATCGTTTTGAATACCAGCTGGCTCGAGTTGGCGAGGAGCGGATTGAAAATGTGCCACTGGAATTTCTATGTTTTCTTGTGCTTTGGGTTCAGGCACAGGAGCTTTCCGTACCTGGGCAGGAACTTCCACGGGGGTGGCTCCCAGTCCTGTGATGACCATAATTACTTGAACTCGATCGCCCATCCGCTCGTCAGTAATGACGCCCGGAATAATTTCAGCCTGATTGTTGGTCTTTTCTTGCAGTTCATTCAGCGCTTCAACAACCTCGATGAAGGTCAGGTCCGGACCAGCGGTGAAGTTTACAATAATTCCGGAAGCATTTTCAAGGTTAATGGTTTCAATGAGGGGGTGGTGAAGAGCCAGGTCAATGGCTTTTTGAGCTTTCCGTTCACCCTGGCCAACACCGATAGAGAGTAAAGACCCGCCACCGGATTGCATAACACGGCGGATATGAGCAAAGTCCACGTTGATCACACCGGTTTCCGTAATCAATTCGGAAATCCCCTGGATTCCCTGGCGCAGAACATCATCTGCCAACCGGAATGCCATTTCCAGCGGTAAATCTCGAGGAGCAACTTTTAGCAGACGATCATTAGGGATTGTGATCAGGGTATCGGTGTAGGGGCGAAGTTTGGCTAATCCCTCGCGGGCATTTACCTGGCGCTTGCCAATCTCGAACATGAACGGTGTGGTTACGACTGCAACGGTTACCGCACCTAACGCACGAGCAACCCGGGCTGCAATTGCAATTGCCCCAGTTCCGGTCCCGCCACCCATGCCGGCGGTCAAAAAGACCATATCTGCGCCTGCCATAGCTGCATTTAATTCACGATAGCTTTCTTCGGCAGCAGCTTCACCAATTTTTGGATCGCCGCCTGCGCCTAATCCGCGGGTCACTCGGGGACCTAATTGGATTTTGGTGGTCGCAAGGCTGCTTTTTAATGCCTGTGCGTCAGTATTGCAGGCGATAAAATCGACACCGGTAAATCCTAATTCGATCATGCGATTAATAGCGTTGGATCCACCGCCGCCCAGCCCGACAACTTTAATCACGGGTTTATGGGCGGTAAATGGAAGGCTTGAGCTGGAACTGGTTGACATTGTTATGTTCATACTTCACCTCTCTGCAAGTATTGTTGCAATCCTTGTGCCATCTGCGCTGATTCGTTCTACTTTGCAGCCCGATTTTCTTAATCGATTGACGATTTCGTCTGGGATCGTCTCGTACCCGCCGATGACAGTAACCTGCATTGCCAGTTGGGCTTCTTCAACGGAAAAACCAATGGTGGGGTGGTATTTGTTGATAAATGGAAGCAATCCTGACCAAATTGCTTCTAGATTGAATTTGTAATGCAGCGGCAGTAAAACGTAATGTTGGATTGGGTGGGCAATGCGTTCTAAAAAGCCTTCATCAAACAAACGGGCTGGCCTGGTAGTTTGTGCAGTATTTCCTCGAGAACCCAAAATAGACCGGCTGATTGGCAGAGATGGTCCACTGTTTTTAAACCAGGCCTGGTTTACGGCTGGTGAGTTTTCAGGGGCAGCTAATAACCAGAAATTGCAGGCGAGGATTTCTGCCGGTAGTGGTTCCAGTAAAGTTTTGGCTTGTTCATCTTCGCTGTCCTGAGGTACGGCTGCCTCAGTTTCGTCCAATAATTGCAGAATTGTCTGGCAATCTCGGGTGTAAACATCATCTTTACAAGCCTCTGTAGAGAGTGTCTCGGGGTGGCCCGGCAGCCCAGCCTGGAACAGGAAAATTGGAAGTGATTTTTGTAAAACGGCCTGGGCTACAGCTTGATACCAATCGAAGATTCGAAAACCGCGTTGATCTTGAAACCCTTCTGGTGTGAAATAAGGGCGGGCATCTGGCCAGCGTTCAGGGCCGCCTGCGCCCCAATCCAGCGGGTGTTGGTGAGTCCAGGCATAAGTGGAAAGTACCAAATTATCCAAAACCTTGGTCTGTCCGCGCCGTTCCATGGATTGAAGCGACATTCTTAAGAAGGCTGTATCCCAAAAGCTGCCGCCGGGTTCTAACGGGGAAAAAACAGGTGATATTTGGGCTGCGGCTGCGGCTTCTGCTAATGGCAAAAAGCGGTCCAGATACCGTTCGACCAAATTTTGCTGTGCCCAGCCATGTTGCGGCCAGGCAGCCGGAGAATTAGGCCGCTCATAGAAACCGACATATTTCACGCCCCACCGGGCATAAGATTCTAGCAATAAGCTGATTTCATGCTTGTCTGGTTGGTTTGCCAGAGGAAGATTGAATTGAATAACTGGTTGAATCCCCGATGCGATTAAACCTTCAATAAAATATTCCGGAATTGCGCGGCCAGCTTCCGAGCGGCAGATTAACCATCGGGCTCCTAATCCATTTAATTGCGGGAGCCAAATTTGCAAATCGTGTTCGCGGTAATGGAATGTGTCCGGATAATAATGAAATCCTAGGCGGCTGGTTGTATAGGTGTTGGATTCAGGTTCCATGATTTCTTCTTTCTCGGGCAGACACTTGAGAGTTGTGTAAATTCAGATTGCAAGAGTCATGCCACACATTGCAATCCCATAACAATCTGCAAAAAACCCATAAAAATCTTCAGTTGTGCCTGTTTCTTCTGCTATAATTTTTCTGATGATATTGGTAACGGGTGGGACTGGATTTGTTGGCCGTACATTAATTCGCCATTTAACCGCATTGGGAAAACCAGTGCGAATTTTGCTGCGTCCCTCGAAAACTTCTCCATTAATTCCGCGCGGGGTTCCGGTTGAAGTTTCGGTCAGCAGCTTGAAAGACGAAAGAAGCCTGCAAGCGGCCATGAAGGGCGTGGATGTTGTTTTTCATCTGGCTGGATCTGAACGTGCCAGCAGCCGAGCTGCTTTACAAGAAACAGATGTGCAAGGGACAGAAGCGATTGTCCAGGCTGCATCTCGATCAGGGGTGGAGCGAATATTTTATCTCAGCCATTTAGGTGCTGAACGCGCCTCTGCTTACCCGGTTCTGAAAGCAAAGGGATTGGCGGAACACATTCTTCAGCAAGGCAGTGTTCCATATACTATCTTTCGATCTGGGGCAATATTCGGCCCGGATGATCAATTTACCACTGGATTAGCCCGGCTGGTTCGCATGTCCCCGGGAATTTTTATTCTTCCGGGGGACGGAAGTTCTTTGATTCAGCCAATTTGGGTGGAAGACCTGGTGACCTGCCTGGAAATTGCCCTGGAGGAAGAGCGTTTTATTAATGAGATTGTTTCCATTGGCGGGGGCGAGTACCTGACATTTAAACAAGTAATTCAAGATATTATGAAGACCATTGGTGTGCGGCGTTGGTTATTAGATTTGACCCCCGCCTATTTACGCTCTCTTGCCCTCTGGTTGGAACAGAACAACCGCTTTCCGGTGTCAATTTATTGGTTAGATTATCTGGCAGCAGACCGGACAACGTATTTGGACACGGTTCCCCGTTTATTTGGAATACTTCCTGCCCGGTTTCACCAGCAAATTGGTTATTTAAAAACTGGTAGTCAGATAAATTCAATAGTAAAGGTATAATTATTTAAACTCCATGAAACGAAACGCTCTTTGCATTCACGGACATTTTTACCAACCATCCCGCGAGGATCCGTTGACTGGTTTTGTCCCTCCTGAATCAGGGGCGTACCCGTATCCGAACTGGAATATTCGTATTCATGAGCATTGCTACCGTCCCAATGCAGAAATGGGGAATTTTGGGCGGATCAGTTATGATGCTGGTCCAACTTTGATGGGCTGGATGATCGGATACGATTCAATTACCTTCTCAAAAATTGTCAATCAGGATCGGGAGAATGTGCGCCGATATGGGGTTGGGAATGCTATGGCGCAAGCCTACCACCATACTATCTTACCGCTCGCGAAACGGCAAGATAAAGAGATCCAGGTATATTGGGGCGCAGCCGAATTTGCTTATCGATTTGGCCACCAACCAACTGGTATGTGGCTGCCAGAAACCGCTGTAGATCTGGAATCGTTGGAAATCCTGGTTGATCATGATATTGAATATACGATTCTGGCACCCTGGCAAGCTGCTGCCCATGATTTGGATGTTACTCAGCCTTATTGGGTGGAATTGCCCAGCGGCAGGAAAATAGCCGTCTTTTTCTTCCACCAGGAATTAAGCATGCGGGTGAGTTTTGACGGCGGGGCAACCACAAATGCGGATGGCTTTTTGCGAAATTATGTCTTGCCGCAGTACCGGCAAAATGGATATGCGCCGGATGAACCTCAAATGATTATGATTGCTACGGATGGTGAATTATACGGCCATCACCAACCCTTCCGGGATAAATTTTTATCCTATTTGACGGGGCAATCGGTTAGTGCGGCTGGCCTGGATTTAACATTTCCCGGTTTGTGGCTGAAGCAAAATCCACCGACACGGACGATAAAAATCACCGAATATACGTCCTGGAGCTGCCACCATGGGGTGGCACGTTGGGGAAATGGCTGCCTTTGTACCCCAAACAGCAATTGGAAGCCAATGCTGCGCAAGGGTTTACAAGAAATCGGTGATGCTTTGGATGCGGTTTATGTGCAAGCTGCCAGCCGTTTGGTGTCAGATCCCTGGCAATTGCTCAAAGAGTGGATTCATGTCCTGCAAGGCAGTGTTTCGATCGCGGATATTTCGGCCGTCTTAGCAGGTCGGAAATTGGATGCAGATGAATTACGCCAGTTGGATTACTTACTGCGTGCACAATACAATAAGCAGCGCATGTTCACATCTTGCGGCTGGTTTTTTGAGGATTTTGACCGGATTGAACCGCGAAATGTAGTTTCCTTTGCAGCGCAGGCGGTCTGGTGGACGAAGCTGGCAACCGGTATAGACCTGTCTTTGAAAGCATTGAATGGGTTGGCGCAGACGCAAAGCTGGCAAAGCGGGCTAAGGGCAGATATTGTGTTTTCCTGGCAATATGAAAAAGCGCGCAACCATTTTGCTGGTGTGCCGGCCAGTATTTTCCGCGGGATAGAAGAACCTTGTTTTTCTTGCCCCCCCTAAGCCAATCGATGAACAAAAAAGGCGCTGCCTCAGCATGTTGAGGCAGCGCTCTTTTGTTAATTGATAAATTTTCTCTGCCACTCGTATAGCTTATTCAGGGCTTCAATGGGTGAAAGCGTGTTGATATCCAAAGCTTTCAGTTCTTCCAAAATTGGATTTGTCTCAGGGAAGAAGGTTAATTGCTGCGGTAAATTCGGGTCAATTTTAACTGCCTTACCGGAGGATGCTTCCAATTGGTGCAGGATTTCGGTGGCGCGTTGGATGACCGGGTGCGGCAGCCCAGCTAGCTGTGCGACATGGATACCATAGGACCGGTCAGCTCCTCCGGGCACGATTTTATGCAGGAATACGACCTGTCCTTCTGATTCGGAAACAGCAACATTGTAATTGCGCACTCCGGGCAGCAGTTCAGAGAGCTGCGTTAGCTCGTGATAGTGGGTGGCAAATAAGGTGCGCGCTCTCAAGCGGGGATGGTTGTGAATGTATTCTACAACCGCCCAGGCGATTGATAAACCGTCATACGTACTGGTACCGCGGCCAATTTCATCTAAAATCAGCAGACTGCGCGGGGTGGCATGATGTAAAATATTTGCCGCTTCAATCATCTCTACCATAAAAGTGGATTGTCCGGCATGAATTTCATCCTGTGCGCCAATGCGGGTAAATATGCGGTCGACCAGCCCAATATTGGCTGATGAGGCTGGAACATAACTGCCAATTTGCGCCATTAAAACAATCAAGGCTACCTGGCGTAAAAAGGTGCTTTTACCGCTCATATTGGGACCCGTGATAATCCGCACCGTTTCACCTGGTTCGTAAATGGCATCATTGGGGACGTAACGCTCACCTCGTAATGTGCGTTCAACTACCGGGTGCCGCCCATCCCGGATATCCAGTCCAGGTTCATTGACCAGGGTTGGTCGAATATATGCCCCCAGAGCGGCAGCCTCTGCCAGCGATGCAATTACATCCAATTGAGCCAGGCTTTGAGCAGTTGCTAACAATCGGGTGCTGGCTGAAGCAATCCGAGCACAAATTTCTTTAAACAAACGGGCTTCAATCTCGCGGATGCGGTCCTCTGCGTTGAGTACCAACGTTTCATACTCTTTCATTTCCGGGGTAATGAAGCGTTCTGCGTTTACCAGGGTTTGCTTGCGAATATACTCTGCCGGAGCTTGAGCGGCTTGCCCGCGCGAGATTTCGATATAATACCCAAATACTTTGTTATACCCAACCTTAAGGGTTTTGATACCGGTTCTTTCCCGTTCCACATCTTCCAGGCGGGCAATCCACTCGCGAGCGTGTTGGGATGAGTCGATCACATGGTCTAATTCGGCAGAGTAACCTGAACGGATTACACCTGGATTTTGCAGGGTGGCAGGCGGCTCGTCCGCGACAGCGGCTTTTAACAAAGCTAATTGATCTTCGCAGAGATCCAGTTTTACCAAAATTTCTGTTAATGGGTTGCTGGTGGATGAGAATAAATGATGAATGGCTGGTAAGGCTTCAAGCGTACTGCGCAGCATGACCAGATCACGGGGCACGGCATGGCCGGAAAGGATACGATTGGTCAACCGCTCTAAATCGCCCAAAGGACGCAGCGCTGCCCGTAATTCCGCGCGCAATAAGCCATTTTCCAGGAAGTAAGCCACTCCTTCCTGGCGCTTTTGAATGGTCTGAATATCTAAAAGCGGTTTGCTGACCCATTGGCGGATCAACCGTTTACCCATGGGTGAGACCGTGTAATCTAACACGGATAACAAAGACCCCTGAACCTCTCCACCGCGGATGGTCTCAGTTAATTCCAGGTTTCGCCGTGTGGCAGCATCCAGTGTCATAAATTCCGACAAGGTGTAAGTCGCCAGGTTGGTTAATAAACGGAGAGATGCTGGTTGGGTATCCTGGAGATATTGAACAATCGCACCGGCAGCTCGAATCGCCAGTGGTTTGCTGCGCAAGCCAAACCCATCCAACGAGCCAGCCTGAAACTGGCGCAGTAGGGCTTCCTGGCAGCGGTTTAATTCAAAATGCCAGTTTGCCCAGCGGGTTGGATGCCCGGGAAAGCCATTTGAATGATCGTAGGAATCGGGATGCAGGATTTCAGCAGGCTGCAAACGAATTAATTCCGAGCGGACCTGGGCATGAATATCATCCCCTTCCAGTTCCGTGACAAAAAATTCGCCGGTGGTAATATCTGCGTAAGCAATCCCGGCCTGGTTTTCGACGACAAGAAACCCCGCCAGATAATTATTCCGGTCCCCTTTAAGTAACCCTGGTTCAACGATTGTTCCGGGCGTGACCACGCGTACAACTTCGCGAGGAAACAAACCCCGGGTGGGTTGGTCACCGACCTGTTCGCAAATTGCCACATGGTAGCCTTTTTCAATCAGCCGGGCCAGGTAATTTTCGACCGCATGATAGGGGATCCCTGCCATCGGGATTCGCGCGCCTTTGGCAACATTGCGTGAGGTCAGAACAATATCTAACTCTCGAGAGGTGATTTCGGCATCGTTGTCAAAAGTTTCATAAAAATCACCCAGACGGAAAAATAAAATCGCGTCTGGGTATTGTCGTTTAATATCAAGATATTGTTGTCGAATGGGGGTAACGTCGTCAGTCATGCTACCATTCTACGAGCAGGCCTGAATTTCGGCAAGGTCATTGGACCTTGGTTCCGCATTCCGCGCAAAATTTCGCATTGGGCTGGAGTTTTGCGCCGCATTCGGTGCAGTGTGCATTGACTTTTAGTTTTGCACCGCAGCTCGGGCAGAATTTGGCGTTGGTAGCCAATGGTTCACCACATTCTGGGCAGGATGCCTGGATGGTTTCACGCCAGTTTCCTTCGGCTAATTTTTTATCTTCTTCCGCCATTGCGGCATGTGCCCACACCTCTTCAACGGAGCGAGAGGCCTGTGCAGCGCTCATCTCAACGCCCAAATCTGGTGCGCAATTTTTGCATATTCCACGTTTGTTATTCCAGCAGCTTTTTTTGCAAACCCAGGATTGGCAGCGCGGACATTGGCGGAAATCTTCTTGTAATTCTTTGATCGCGGTTTCAAAAGCCTGGTCGTGTGCTTTTTGCCATCCAGCAGAGCGAACACGTTGGCCTAATTCTGCTGCAGTGCTAAAAACACCGCCGAAAAGACTGTTCGCGGTATCCAGAGCATTTGAGATTGAACCAGTCTTCCAGGTCATAAAGCGGGTCCGAACGCCAGTTCCACAGCGGTCGCAAATAAATTCAAATTGGAAACCGTTGTCGGTACTTAAATCATTATAGTTGCTGACAAATTCGATGTGATCGGGCATTTTTGGTTATCCTCACGAGTGGGTACTGGGTATTATAAAATTATATCATCACCAAACTATTAAGCCTGTAAAAATATCGCAATAACCATCAGCGATCGGTATACCATTACAAAATTTTGATTTGCGGTTTTGATATTTCTTGTATAATCAGTATCAATCTATTTCGAATTGAGGGTACCATGAGTGAGGAATTGCCCGCGTTACACCCGATTTTTCATGGGGTAAAAATTGGGATTGGTACCTGGCAGTGGGGGGATCGCTTATATTGGGGGTATGGGCGGGATTACCAGGATCAGGACATTCAGGAAGCGTTTGAGCTTTGCATAAAATCTGGCCAGGTCTTCTTTGATACCGCTGAGGTTTATGCCCAGGGCCGTTCTGAAATGTTGTTAGGGAAATATGTCAACGGTTCCAGGGAATCGATTAAGATTGCCACCAAATTTATGCCGTTCCCGTGGCGTTTAGGAAAAAACAGCCTGAATCGTAATTTGCGAGCAAGCCTAAAGCGATTGGGTGTTCCGAAGATTGCTTTGTATCAGATGCATTGGCCGCTGCCACCGGTTAAGATCGAAACCTGGATGGAAGCGATGGCAGAGGCAAAAAATAACGGATTAATCGATGCAGCTGGCGTCTCAAACTATGATCGCTCTCAAACCCAAATCGCTTATGATACGCTGGTAAAACACGGCATGCAGCTTGCCTCAAACCAGGTGGAATATCATTTGCTTAACCGGAAAATTGAAAAAAATGGCTTGCTGCGCCAATGCCAGGAACTTGGTATCGCTGTGATTGCTTACAGTCCATTAGCCCAAGGGATATTGAGTGGAAAATACACAGTAGATCATCTTCCTACGGGTTTCAGGGCAAGACAATACAACCGCAAAACAATGCAGGCGATTCAACCTTTGATGAAGTTGATCCTTAAAATTGGTTCTGATCATGCGGGGAAAACTCCCAGTCAGGTTGCGCTTAACTGGATTTTGTGCAAAGGGGCAATCCCTATTCCGGGTATAAAGAATGCTCAACACGCTTTACAAAACCTGGAGGTGTTAGGCTGGCAATTAACCGAAGCTGAAGTGGCTGCGCTGGACGATCTCAGTGACAAGGTGACCACAGAAATTTAATTAGTGATTGCAACCATTCCTTTATTCTCACGTAGATATTAATATGAACTGATCTGGTTAATCTTCGACCAGTTTTTATAAAGGAGTGTGTTGAAATGAGTAATAGTACCCATGTACTTAGGCGGTCAAATTCTGACCGGGTATTGGCGGGGGTTTGCGGCGGATTGGGAAAATTTTTTGGAATTAGCCCGGCCTGGTTCCGTCTGGGATTTTTATTGGCATTTATCCCAGGTGGTATTCCGGGTATCCTGATCTACTTGCTGTGCTGGATCATTATTCCGGGCGAATAACTGGTTTGTTTACACTGGAAAACAACAGCCTGACCGGTTTCTTGGCAGGCTGTTGTTTCTTTTCTATTCCAGCAATTTGAAAAAAAAGTTATAATCGCAGGTATGAACGAGAAACAGGCCCAATTTATCCCTTTTCATGCGATTAATGAATTTTTGCTGCCGGATTACCGGATCAAGTTGATTCAACTTGTACTTAGCAGCGACAAAGTATCCCCACAGCACTTGAGCACATTGAACCGGATTATTAAAAATTCGGTGAAAGTTCCCGGTTTCCGGAATAGTGCCCAGGCACCTGCACCCGTGAAAGCCAAAGCAGCAGTATCTGCATTTGAGCGCAATCCGGAATTTGTGGCACACGCCATTGCAGGGTGGTTTGAAGTCCACCCAGAGATGGCTCAACGTGCCTATGATTTGCTGACCGCTCGCGGCTGGGAATTACTTCCTTTAGATGCTGACCGCACCAAACTTCCTGGGTTTTTAACTCGCTGGCCTAAAAAGGATAGTTTTGAAGTGTTGGATGATGCGTATGAAGCAGCCTATCCGGGCTCTGGTGACCACGAATATGATATTAATATGATGTTTGTGTGGTTAAGCGGTCGTTTGCCATACGAACTGGTTGGCGAGGATGGCGAAGTAGAAGAAATGGACGAAGAAGAAACCGAAGATTGATTTTTCTTCTTTATGAAAAACACTGGTTTAGGATATTTTCCGTAACCAGTGTTTTTTTTATTTTCAAATCAATTACTCTATTGCTGCGCCTTGATCATCCTCGAACTCTATCTGTATGGGTTCTTGCGAATCCAGGTTTTCCAATTGTTCGAGTTGGATGTCTCCAAAAATGGTGGTTTGTTGGGCAGAGACGATATGCCGCTTGACCAGTTCAAGCAAGGCCAGGAATGTCACCACAATTTCAACCCGGGTTAGCTTTGGATTCAACAATTGGCGAAAAGAGTAATTGGGGAAGTGCCGCAGTGTGTCCAAAATGGTTTGAATTTTTTCCCGGATCGTGATGCGCGGCATATTCACGACCTTATCCAGCGAGGTGAGCGAGGATTTAGGGAATAAGATGCTGCGGGCTGCATCGACCAGCTCAATCAGTGTAATGCCGCTTAAATCCAGGCGAGCATTGGCAGTAACGCGGGGAGGTGGGGCAACCCTTAAGTATGTGCGCTTTCCGGCCTGTTCTCGTTCCAGCAAGCTGCCAGCCAGTTCCTTAAAACGTTTATAAAGGATCAATTGGCGTGCTAATGCTTCTCCGGGATCTTCTTCTTCTCCGGAAGCGATTGCTAAAGACGGGCGCGGGAGCAGTGCTGCCGACTTAATTTGTAAAAGTCGAGCGGCAATTACCAAAAAGGCAGAAACTTCAGCCGCATTACGCTCCTGCAGCATTTGCATATAAGCCAGGTATTGATCGGTTACCTTGGCTAATGCCAGACGAGTGATGTCCAGTTCAGCCTTCTCAATTAATTCTAATAACAGGTCTAACGGACCTTCATATACTTCCGTAAATACCTGGTATCCTTCGGTTTGATGGGTTGCGACTTGTAAGCTCACGAGGGCTATTATAGCAGAGGAATGCCTTTTTTTCGCCTGGCGATCTGTATAATTCAGTTTTAAGGTTCACGGGTATAATTGAGCTATGTCTGACCAAAAATTATCCCATATTGATGAAACCGGTAAAGCCCATATGGTGGACGTTGGCCATAAACCGGATAGCGAGCGGACGGCAGTAGCACAGGGTGAAGTACATCTTAAGCCGGAAACGGTTGCATTAATCCGCGAAGGATTGATGAAAAAAGGAGATGTTTTAACCGTAGCCCAAATTGCAGGGATTTTAGGCGCAAAAAAAACGGCTGACCTGATTCCCTTGTGCCACCCGATCCCAATTCATCAAATTAATGTTGAGCTTGAATTAGATGATGCCATTCCAGGGGTTATGATTACCTCGCGCTTGAAAACTACCGGAAAAACCGGTATTGAAATGGAGGCATTGACTGCCGTGGCAGTTGCTGCTCTGACCGTATATGATATGGTCAAAGCTGTGGAGAAAACAGCCAGAATCCAGAATATCCGCCTGTTGGAAAAACATGGCGGGATGAGCGGCGATGTTTATAACGTATAAACCAATTTATGGGTAGGCTTATGAAATCAATTAAAGTTCTTTTTTTTGCCCATTTGAAGCAAAGCGCTGGTGTTGGACAGATTGAAGTGTCGTTGGCGGATGACGCTCGTGTTATCGATTTAAAGAATATGCTGGCAGTGACATACCCGGCTTTATCCGGCCGTTTGAGCACCAGTCTGGTTTCAATTAACCAGCAATTTTCATTTGATGGTGATATTTTGCCCGATGGAGCAGAAGTGGCTTTGTTTCCACCGGTTAGTGGCGGAACTGAACTTCCAACTATTTTTAAAATCACTCATGAGCCACTCGATCTGGATGAATTGGTAGATCAAATTACCCTGCCTACCACTGGCGCTGCCTGTGTTTTCACCGGTATGGTTCGCGGGCAAACCGTTCGAAATCAGCCGCATGAGACTGCTGCCTTAGAATATGAGGCTTATGTGCCGATGGCTGAAGCAAAAATGGCTCAAGTGGCACAGGAAATTCGCACCCGATGGCCGGCGGTAGAGGGAATTGTGATCGTTCAACGGATTGGACTTCTCCAGCCGCGTACCCCGACCGTCTTGATTGCCTGTTCTGCGGCACACCGCGATACGGGAGTTTTTGAAGCGGCTCGGTACGGAATTGACCGGTTGAAGGAAATTGTGCCGGTATGGAAGAAAGAAATCAGCCCAGATGGTGAGGTTTGGGTTGAAGGAGAGTATATTCCCAAAGAAGGAGATTAATCATGGCTGCCATTGTTTGCACAAGCTGCGGAAGTCCCTATCCGGATCATGACGTGCCGTACCGCTGCCCGGATTGCGGCGGCATCTATGATTATGCAGATTCTCCTTTTTTTGATTTCCATCAAGTTGAAATGGATCTGCCTGGATACTGGCGCTATCGCCATGCATTTCACCTGGCAGCCGGAGCTCCGATTGTTACGCTGGGAGAAGGCAATACGCCTTTGCTTTGGGAAAAATTTGAGGGAATGGATGTTGCCCTAAAAATGGAGTCCATGAATCCGAGTGGTTCATACAAAGACCGCGGATCGGCTGTGTTGGTCAGCCAATTATTAGGGCGGGGGGTGCATGAGGCCGTGGAAGATTCCTCCGGAAATGCGGGTGCATCATTTGCAGCCTATGCTGCCCGAGGGAAAATGAAAGCACGCGTATTTGTCCCGGAATCAGCTTCTGGGCCAAAGCGGACGCAAATTGAGCGGTATGGTGCAGATCTCATCCGGGTGCCTGGACCGCGTTCTGCTGCTGCACAGGCGGTGTTGGATGAGGTCAACCAGGGTGTGCCGTATGCCAGTCATGCTTATTTACCATTTGGATTGGCAGGGATTGCAACGATTGCTTATGAAATTTGGGAGCAGCTTGGGCGGAAAGCGCCCGGCAGTGTGATTGCGCCTGTTGGGCATGGCGGATTATTATTAGGAATTGTTCGAGGCTTTGCAGCCCTGCAAAAGGCTGGATACATATCCGCCCAACCTTTTTTTGTAGGTGTTCAGGCGGCTGCCTGTGCTCCGGTGGTAACAGCATTTGAACGCGGCATGGAGGCAATGGCAGATACTCCTGAAGCTGCCACCCTGGCAGAAGGGGTACGAGTAAAACAGCCTGTACGTGCAGCGGCATTGATCCGCGAAATTCCGCAGGGCAAAGGGATTTTTACAGCTGTTTCTGAGGAAGAAATTCAGCCAGCCTATTTCGAAATGGCGAAACTCGGTCATTACATTGAACCGACCAGCGCACTGGTTTGGGCTGCTTACCGGAAAATCTTTAAGGAAATTCCTCGTCCGTCTGTATTGATTTTGACGGGTTTGGGGTTAAAATATAACCCATCGACCTAAATTTTCGAACTGGATGAACGCGAGCTACCTGAACTATCTGGCTGAGGTGGCTAGCGCTCCTTGAGTTCAGAGGAGGACTCAAATTGGATAACCAAGTCTCTGTTCAAAGGCAGGAATCGCCTTTGGAACTGGCGCAGCGATTGGGGCTGGAATTTACCGACACGCTCTTGCTGAGCCGTTCATTGACACATCGTTCTTATTTGAACGAGCACCCGGAAGCATTAGAAGATAATGAGCGATTGGAATTTCTGGGTGATGCTGTATTAGATTTCATTGTTGGCGCATGGTTATATCACCGGTATCCGGAAATGCCGGAAGGGGATTTGACCCGGATGCGTTCTGCTTTGGTTCATACAGAACAGCTGGCAGATTTTGCGCGGATGATTAAATTGGGAAATGCCATGCGTCTTGGCCGTGGGGAAGCCCAGGCAGGCGGCAGGGAACGTTCCGCTTTATTATGTGATACGTTTGAAGCCTTGATCGGCGCAATCTTTTTGGATGGCGGGATTGTCAGAGTGGAAGAATTTATTGATCCATTTCTTGACCAGGCATCCGATGACATTATCATCAACCACCGCAACGAAGATCCGAAAAGCTTGCTGCAGGAATGGGCACAATCTCAAGGTCATATGGCCCCGCAATACATCACCCGCAGTTCTTTTGGTCCTGACCATTCCAAAGTATTCCAGGTGGATGCAATCATCGATGGCGAAGTGTATGGAACCGGCAGTGGCCCCAGCAAGCAGGCTGCCGCAAAGATTGCAGCACGTGAGGCATTAACCAAGCTAGGATTGAAAGAATGAAATTCCCAGAGGGGAGCAATTGAATAGCGCCGATGATATCGCGACTTAAATCTCTTGAGCTTCACGGCTATAAAACGTTTGCAAGTCGAACGTTGTTTGAGTTTCCCGGAAATGTGACCGCGATTGTCGGCCCGAATGGTTCTGGTAAATCAAATGTTGCTGACGCGCTGCGCTGGGTATTAGGCGAACAGTCATATTCGCTGCTGCGCGGTCGAAAAACGGAAGATATGATCTTCTCCGGGTCTGAACAACGCCCGCGGGCTGGAATGGCTTCTGCATCGATTACTTTTGACAATGAGGATGGTTGGCTGCCAATTGATTATAGTGAAGTAAATATCGCCCGGCGAGCATACCGGGATGGGCAAAATGAATATTTACTCAACGGTCAAAAAGTCCGTCTAAAAGAGACTTCTGAGCTTTTAGCGCAATCTGGTTTGGCCGAACGGACGTATACCATCATTGGGCAAGGTTTGGTGGATGCGGCACTGGCATTAAAACCGGAGGAACGGCGTAAATTTTTTGAAGAAGCCGCTGGGATTGGATTGTATCGTTCCAGACGCGAGGAAGCCCTAAACCGCCTGGATACCACCCGTAGAAACCTGGAACGTGTTTTAGATATCCTCAGTGAGTTGGAGCCCCGTCTGAAAAGCCTGGAAAAACAGGCTGCCCGTGCGATTGAATATGAACGGATCAAAGCCGATTTGCGCTTGTTACTGCGTGAATGGTATGGCTATCATTGGCACCGGACACAACGTGAAATGGCTCACGCACGGGATGTGCTGACCGCTCAAGAAGTGCTTTTAGATGCTGCCCGCAACCGCCTGGAAGAGGTTGAAAGCAAACTAAAGACTCACCGCGAACAACTGCAGGATGTGCGGAATGCGTTAAATGGCTGGCATACCGAATCGGCCGCTTTGCACACCCAGCGTGAAAAGGTTAGCCGGATGCTGGCCGTGATGGATGAACGCCAACGTTCATTACAGGACCAGGAAAAAAATCTCAAAAGCGACCAGGGACGGTTGGAAGAAGAGCATCGAGCCTTGCAAGATCGTCTGGATGGTATTTATGAAGAACGCGACCGGCTGCAGGATGAATATCAAGATGCTCAGGCACAGGTAGAAACTGCCCGGCGCAATTTGGAAGCACGGCAAAATGAACGCTCAAATATTGAATATAACCTGCGTGAAATGCGCCGCCAGTTGGTGAAGAGTGAAACCCGCCAGGTTGAGTTGAAGGCACACCAGGGCGAGCTTGAAAATCGGGCCGCAATGCTCCGAAAAAACCGAGAGTCTTTACAGCAAAGTTTGCAGACAGCCGATCAATCGGTAGAACAGGCAAATCAAAAGCTGGAGGCGGCAAAGGCGGCTCGCACACAAGCTGAAACCGACCGAAAACAATTTGAAGATGAACTTCAGGCACTGCAGCGCGCGGTTGCTGAAGCTGAATCCCAGCGAAAAAAGGTCCAGGATGAACAAGGGCGATTAAATGCTGAGAAATCGCGGATCAAGGCTCAACTGGACGTTTTAGAGCAGGCTGAACGCAGCCTGACCGGGTTAAACCAGGGTTCAAAGTATGTTTTGCAGGCAGCCCAAAAAGGGCAGGTGAACGGAAAAATTCGTGCGATTAGCAGCCTGATTGAGGTGCCTGCCGAGTATGAGCAGGCGATTGCAGCGGCCTTGGGTGAAAACCTGGACAGCCTGTTTATGGATCATTCAGCCGACCTGGATCATGTTTTGCAATTATTGGAAAAAGGCGAAAAAGGCCGGGCAGTCTTGTACCCAGTTGAACTGTTGCGGGAAGCCAACTTTGTTGCGAAAATTTCTGATCCGGACTGCCTGGGTGTGGCATTTGAACTTATCAAAGCGCCAGAGGAAGTCCTGCCAGCGGTGCGGTTATTACTTGGTTCTGTTATGGTAGTGCGCGACCGCAAAGCTGCCCGGCGTTTGTTGCCTGAGCTTCCTTCTCATGCCCGGCTAGTTACCCTGCTTGGTGAGGTATTTTCGGCTACTGGGGCGGTTGTTGCTGGCCAGGAAGGCCGCAGCAGCGTTATTGCCCGTCCGCGGCAAAAACGTGAACTACAAGATGCTTTGGCCGAAGTTGAAGTGCGCTTTACCCAGGCTACTGAGCAGATACGCGACCTGGGACAGACTGTGGATCATCAACGAGCTGCCCAGCAAGAAAAAGATAAGGAATTGCGCCTGGCGAATCAAAAGCTTAATCAGCTTACCCAACAATTCCAACAGGCTTCTTTGGAATTAGAGCAGGTGCGCCAAAAGCGTGATTGGCAGAAAAACCAGGTTGTCAGTCTGGATGACCAGATCCAAAAAGCAGTTGAGGAAGTCAAACGCACAAAAGCGGAAATTGACAAAGTGTCTGAGAGCAATACCGGATTGAATGACAAAATCCGTGATCTGCAGCGCTCATTAGACCGTCTGCCGTTGGAAGAATTTCAGTCACAGGTTGTGCATTGGAACACTAACGCTGCGGTCACCTCGCGCTCTTTGAAAGATGCAGAGCGACGGCTTGAGGAAAATCTGCAAACGATCCGCAATAATAAGAACCAACAGCAGTCCATTCAAACCCGGTTGGATCAGTTGAAACAATCTGCGGAATCCTTGGAAGCCGAAAAATCCCAATTGCGCTCTCAAGAAGGAGAACTCAACCAGGCAATTGATGTCCTTCAGGAACAGATAGAGCCCGCGGAAAAGAAATTGACCCAATTAGAAGGATTGGTTGAGAAAATTCAAATCGACCAGACGGCTGCGCAGCAGGGTGTGTCTGTTGCTGAACGGCACGCAACTCAGGCGCAATTAGAGCTATCTCGCTATCGTGAATCCTTGGAAACATTGCGGCGGCGTATTGAAGAGGATTTTGGCCTGGTTGCATTTGAATATACCAATGAGATTTCCGGTCCCACGCCCTT
>JAJUJY010000188.1 GCA_029265085.1 Chloroflexota bacterium | reverse complement strand
GACGATCCCATACATGTATTGGATTATTGATATTAAAACGAGTAACTCAATTATTTCAGTACGCCAACTTTGAAAGCCAATCGCTGTTAATAAAATTAATGGAACCATAATGTCAAACAAGTATCGCGGGCCAAATGTTACAAATCCAGTTCCCATTAATAGTCCAATAGGGATATAGGAAATAAAAATTGTGATTGTTAAGATAATTACGTTTGCATTTTTTCTTTTATTCCATAATGGAAAAAATACTCCAAAGAATAATGGGCTTAAAAGAAACAAGCTACCTCCCATTGCGCTTTCAGGACGGTAGGGAATTGGGTAGAAAATGAACTGGTAATAAAGATTTGTAGGGAGATAGTAAACATTCATAAAACCATACTTGTTAAAAAGTGGTCGGAAAACATCTCCCATTTGATGGTACATAACACCATTGTTTAAAATATTACCAAAACGAGCGTAGTTGTAATAAAAAATTACTCCTAAGATGGTTAATGCGGGGATTATTCCGAGTAATATAAACCGGATACGATTAGGCCAATTCTCTTTTAATATCTTCATTAAAAGAATCCCTGCAGGGAAAATTGCTGTCAGGATTAAGTTGTTTCTGGTAGCGAATGCGCATCCCATTGCTAAACTGGCAAATGCAAATGCTTTCCAATTGTCAAAATACAAGACTGCCCAATATGCCAGTGCGACACAAGTAAAACCAATAATTTGTCCTGTAAACCAAACACGCCCTACTGCAGCCAAGAACCAATGCACAGTTCCTAATGCGAAGAACAAGGTAAATAATCCTATCTGTGTTTCAGAAAGGTGGAATAAATTGCGACGATTACCAGAATGAAGAAGGGCACACATTAAGCCAACATTTATGGCACCAAACAAAATTGTAAGAATACCATCCCCAAAGCCAATCCCAAAAATTTTTATAAAGGGCATGAATAGAACAGATGGGAAAGGCCCCCAGTAAAGGTAATAGTGCCCTTGGTAAAGAATAAGATCAAGCGTTTCTTTAGGTGTTTGATTTAGATAAAATTGGCCTTTTAAAAAAGCCTCAGCGAGATAGTTGTAATATGGAAAACTAGATGGAATGAAAGGGTTGTGATAATACCAGGCTGAAATTAAATAAAGAATAAAAGCAATTAAAAATGCTTTGATTGGATTAGCCCATGTATTAATTAAATTGGACCAAATTATTAAAATTTTCCCTGCTTCTTTTTGTTCGATATGCAAAATTTTGTTATGATTTGATAGATATGGTACTTTTTTCAATATAAATGGCCCCCATCTTTTTTAAGCAAACCACCATTTGAATCTATTATATTATTATACATGATGTTTTTTGATGTTCTAAATATGCATTGCACAAAATGTTGTAAAAATACTCTTACCCTCGGTAAGAATGATTAAGGAATTATGACAAATCAAACCAACTCTTCCGGCCTGATTACGGTGGAATTTTTGACATCCATTCAAGCGGAATATCGCATGGATTGGGACGGTGTTCACGGCTTTGCGCACTGGCAGCGCGTGCAGGAAAACGGCCTGCGTTTGGCGGATCTGACCGGGGCTAATCAAAAGGTGGTGACGTATTTTGCCTACCTGCATGATAACCAGCGGCAAAATGACGGGAATGACCCTGGTCACGGGCGGCGCGCCAGCCAGTTGATCCGTGCAAAATTTGCGGGACAATTAAACCTGACCGCTGCGGAACTGGACCTGCTGTGCGAGGCCTGCGCAGGGCATACGGATGGGCTGACCGAAGGCGATATTACCATCCAGACCTGTTGGGATGCCGACCGCCTGGACCTGTTCCGGGTGGGTATCTTTCCCGACCCGCAATACTTATGCACCTCCGCGGCCAAAGATGCCGGGTTGATCGCCTGGGCGGCGGCCAGAAGTGTTGGCAGGTGAGGGGCAAAAAATCACCGGATGGTGGTTATGAGTGAATGATTTTTCGATTGGTTGCGGCAAAATCATTCACCTTTTTTGTAATGCTTTGTTTGGGGCGATGCTATAATGAATTTTGTTTATTGATGGGGAAATTGAGAAAATAATCAGGTAGTGTTTCAAATTATCATACCGGAAACAGGCGGATATACTGCGTTTGATCCGTATATTTAATTTGCAGTATATCTAATAGTTCGGCACTTGGTCACAATATAAAAGAGAAAATATGAACATCGAGCAAATAATCGGGATAGTTGGGCAAATCGCAACATGGGTTACTGTATTGTTAGTTTTCCTTACTTTGCGAGAGATGGAAAAGCAAAGAAAGGCTTCTCAAAAACCCGAAATAATCGTTCCTAATGCATCTATTTTTGGTTATGCTGACGACCATGATGAAATTTATGTGGCAACACGTTGGAGCAATGAAAAACTAAAAAATGAATATGTTGTTGGAAAATTGCCCAAAATAATTTTCTACAATATCGGCTCAGGTGCAGCGAAATCAATTAAGATTAAGTGGGATTTCAACTTACAAGACACTGTCAAAAAAATACAAGATTATTGTTACAAAAATTCCCTGCCAATTATCGTTAATAGTGAAAATGGCAAATTCTTAATAGTTGACTTGAAGCATAATTCTTCTGGCATAAATATAGAAGCGATTTCAAACATTGAACAACCCTACTTAATGCCAGCATCGGTAACCACTAGCGGTCTTGAAATTGAACTTCCATTAACCTTCTTGAGTCTAAGTTCTATTTTGGTATTTCTAAACATGCATCGTCATCGGACAAAACACGAGTCTGAAAAGAATTCACTATTTGGCGCATCTGATGACCACTTTGAAATGCCAGAACTAAATCTTGAAATAGAGTATTTCGATATTGGCGGCTACAAATACAAAAAGAAGTTAGATGTGAAATTTGATGTATTTGTTATGCAATATCCCAAAGAAAAGGCTGAATCAGCAATAATAGAGCCAACCTTTCATGGGTATTTTGAAGTTAAAGAAAAAAACTAAGGCAAAACCGTGCCCAACATTGCGTGCACTGGACAAGTGCGGGCTTTGCCCTCACTTTCAGGGATTCTGCCCCAAACGGCGGATTCTACCTTTGGCTTTGCTCTGCCAATTCCCGCACTTGCCAGTAACGCTCGCCGTTAGCCCGCCCCTCCATCAAGAAAGTATCGCCAATATTATCAAGGAAATTCATCATGGAAAAATGTCTTGGTTGTGAGATAGTTTCAGGCAGTATCAATACACCAGGTGGAATTATTTACGAAGATGAATACTGGATAGTCACTCACTCCATAGCCTCAAACGGCGCTCCATTGAAAGGTATGCTCATTTTGCAACCCAAACGCCATTGTACACATTTGGCAGACCTTAAGTCGGAAGAAGTTGAGAATCTCGGATTAATCCTCCGAAATACATGCAAGGCGATTGACGCCGTATTTCACCCGATAAAGGCATATGCATGTTCTTTCGGTGAAACCGTGAAGCATGTACACTTCATGATTATTCCTCGAATGGACGGAATGCCAATAGGAGCAGAATTGCTCAAACAAATACTTGAAGAACAAAAGTGGGTCTGTTCATTTGAACAGGCTGCTGATTTAGCCATCAAAATTCACAGCAAACTCGACTCGTTATTATATGAGTTGAATGATGAAGAAATAAGGATTGTAAAAGATGGTTATTCAAAAGTGTAGGGCTTCAAAGGTCAAAAGCAGGCTAACAAAGCATGCAATGGACGGTGGAGATTCTGCGGCATTTTCAGCCTTTTTTCTGGCTTTGAGTTTTTCCTGCTGCCAAACACGCCGCTACGCGGCAGTCCACGCCCGTAAGTAACGCAAGCTGTTGGGCGGCGATTGTAAAATATTGTTCAGCTAAATACGTTCGAATAACCGGTGATTATCCAGAGTGTGTGCTATAGAAATGAATACTATCCGAAGTCATATGTATGTTCGCCCTACAGCTCGTTTGCTTGTGATCGATGATCGAAAGCGGCTCCTTTTGATTCGCGTCCATGATGCGCGACCTGTCCACAACGCGTTTCCTGATTTAACGGTATATTGGAACACTCCCGGCGGCGGGGTTGAGCCGCATGAAACCTATGAACAAGCAGCACAACGCGAGCTTTGGGAGGAAACAGGCATTAAAACGGATAAAGTTGACACGTGCGTTTGGTACCATGAACGCCTTTTGGATGGCGACAAAGGGCAATTGCTCCTTCAAGAACGTTTCTTCGTTGTCTTTGTTCCAACCTCTGTAATCAGCCTGGTAAATCTGCTGCCGTATGAGCAGAACGCCCATAAAGCCTATTATTGGTGGACCCATCAAGAGTTGGTGCAATCCTCGGAAAAATTCATGCCGGTTGGTTTAGCTCAACATATCAAGCCGCTGCTCGATGGGAATATTCCATCTGAGCCAATCAAATTGCCATTGTATGCCAAGTCGTCGTGAGCAAAATTCGGCAGCTGCCAACACAGCGTGCAGCGGACAAGTGCGGGCTTCTGTGATTTTTCCGGGCTTTTTCTGTACCCAAACGTAATCTTATTCTCAAGGTTTACTCCACGCCTAACTGTCTATAGATAAAGCAAACCGTAAATAACAAAAAATGAATATAAAAAGATGAAAACTTGGATATTTCAAGGGAATCCAGATAAGTTTAGAATTGATGAATATCTCCTCATAACGAAGGATGTATATTGGAGTGTTACTAAGCTCAAACATCAAGCAGAAGTTTCTATAGGCGATGAAGTTTATTTTTGGAGAGCTAAAGGTTCACATAATGCAATCTCAGGTATAGTGGCTATTGGCGTGGTAAATGAAGAATGCAGTCCTAGAGAGAAATTAAAGAATCCACTTGTTCTATACGATCATCTATGGTTAGAGTCATTTTCCGAAGCATCTATTGTAAAAGCGGGTGTGGCAGTAAAAGAGGTCAGATTATCTCCATTAGACGGAATGCTGACTTCTGGTGAATAGTTAAAAGACCCAGCATTATCTAAAATGCAAATCCTAACTTCGCGTGTAGGAACTAACTTTTTATTGAATGATACACAAAGTCGATTATTAAAAACCTATTGGGATGGCTTAAATTTGGATATCAGAGAACAAGATGATGAATTATTACCGTCATTAGAGGGTCAAATTCAATTGCGATTACATAAAGTGAGGGAAAGAGACTCGAAATTACGAAATAAAGCGGTAGAATCATTTATAAGAGAAAAGGGTGGGGTTTTTTGCGAGGTCTGCAAGTTTTCTTTCGAAGATAAATATGGTACCTTAGGCAAAGGGTTTATTGAAGTGCACCACTTGAAACCAATTTCAGAATATGAGGAAGGAGATGTAACTTCAATTGAAAACCTTAAGCTTGTGTGTTCCAACTGCCACAGAATGATTCATAGAGGTGATTCGTATTCAACATTCTATTCATTGCAGGAAAGGTTTTTGTAGATTACTTCAATTAAAAATACATATAACAAATGGCAAAAAATGGTAGTATTATCAATTTTGTCCGCTATTCCCAAACTCCGATAACCTTATCAATTATGCTTCCGCTGATGCAGAGAAAGAGAAAATCATATGACATACGCTGAATCAATATTAGAACTTCTTGATGACGTTTTTCCAATGTCTTATTGTGATGATTGTTTAGCAATTGAGTTGGGTATTCAGCCCCGCCAACAAGTAAACCAAATTGGGCGCAAGCTTGTGGATATGCGGAAAACTATTAGGCGGCGAGGAACATGCTCAAATTGTAAGAAGATCAAGACAACAAATGAAATTGTTCAATCAGAATCAAAATCTCAATCAAATGAAGATATGCAGGCTGTGCGTGAGAGTCAAGCGGCTTATAGCGTTTCCGATAGTATAGTGGGGATACAGCAGATTGATATTGAACATGCCCGTACCGAAGTAGTTAGGATATGCCATAATATCTGGAGAGAAAGAAAGTTTGAAGATCCCCCTCATAGTATTTCAACCTTGATAAACACATTGAGGAGTGAATATATTATTCCAAACCACCAAGCTAACATGATGTTAACGCTGTGCAGTTTGAGGAATGTTTATGTGTATGAAAATGTGAAGTTAGGTCCAAGAGAAAAAAATATTGTTGAAAATGCATATTCGATTATTCAAGAATGGTGGAGAACTGTTAGACATTAATCGCTAAGCGGCGTGCAGACTTGAATATTAATTTCTATAGTTTGTAAATGTAAATCGATAGTCCTTCCCCTTTAAAACATAATTTTTAAATGCCGTAAAAGGAGCCTCTATGCCAGAGTTTGGGAAAATCAAGAGAATTAATATACGAGATATTTGGCAGTATGAATCCCATGATTTCACGCCTTGGCTTGCTGATAATCTCGACAAACTCGGAGAATCTGTAGGCATGGATTTAGCACTGGTTGAGCAGGAAGCCAGCGTAGGGAATTTTTCACTGGATATTCTTGCAAAAGATTTAAGCACTAGCCACAATGTCATAATTGAAAATCAATTTGGATATACTGATCATGATCACTTGGGGAAATTGTTGACCTATGCGGCTGGATATGACGCTTCAAAAATTATTTGGATTTCTGAAAATGTGCGCGATGAGCATCGGCAAACTATTGAATGGCTGAATCAGCGCACGGATACAGATACACAATTTTTTGCTATCGAGATCGAAGTTTTTAAGATTGATGACTCCAGGCCTGTTATTAATTTCAAGCCAATTGTCTTTCCGAATGAATGGGGAAAAATTACGAAAAAGGGAGCGAACGATACAGCTTCTGCAAAAGGTGAGGCGTATCGTGCATACTTCCAATCCTTGATTGACGAATTGAGAAATAATTATTCCTTTACAAAAGCCAAGGTGGCCCAACCGCAAAACTGGTGCAGTTTTCAAACGGGAATCACCGGAATGTCATTTGGAACAGCGTTTGCGACTGGTGGACGAGTACGGGTTGAGTTATATATTGATGTGGGTGAAACTGACAAAAACAAAAAGTTGTTTGATTGGCTTTTTGAAAAAAAGGAAAATATTGAAAGTGAAATAGGTGAACCTTTAGAATGGGAAAGACTGGATACCCGTCGTGCTTCTCGAATCGCAGTTTATCGGGAAGGCTCAATAGACGAACCTGAAACTCTAAAAGAAATCCATAGTTGGGCAGTTCAAGAGTTACTCAAGTTCAGAAAAACATTTCCGCATCATTTAAAACAATATAAAAATCAATTTGGTCTCTAAACACTTATAGTTATATAAAAACATTCATTGGGGAGCGGAGATTAACAGCCCAATGTGTTTTTTTTATTATTCCAATCAGAGCTGGTGCTGGACCCCTTTGTTGGTTCTGGATCCACACCGGTAGCCCGTCAGGAGCCTGGCTGCCGGGTGATTTAGGTGGTGCTGCACAGGGCTCGAATAGCATCCCCCCTGCGGGGACCACCGAACGAAAAAGAAGAACTCACCAGTCAGCTGTCAGATACAAATAAATCTTTGTGTC
>JAJUJY010000108.1 GCA_029265085.1 Chloroflexota bacterium | reverse complement strand
ATGGTTGTAATTTGAATCAGGGGGAAATTCGCAATTCTTTCAGCGCGTGCTAAAGCCTGGTATATTACTTTTTCTGCGCCAGAAAGATCCCGAATATATAACCTGGCCATACCTAATTGAAACTCAATCTGGCACCGCAAAGTTTCATCAGAATCCATTAAATGAGACAATGCGCCTTGATAAACCTTTTCAACTGCCTCATATTGTCCCGTGTATAACGCAATCCGAGCCGTTCCCACCATCGCTCGAACCGTGGAAAGATTTTCGAGCATTACCTGGGCTTTATCCAAATTTCCAGCCTGGATTAAAGCAAACCCATGGATTTCCGAGATTCCTGGATAAGAAGTTTCCGCAATATTTTCTAATCGTTCACACCAATTTAAAATCGTCTGATACTCACCCCCATTGAGCACATCCCAACCCATTTGATTGATTAATGCGGCAGAATGATCACAGTTGCCCGCTTCAAGATAATGGTCTAAGGCAAATCGCGATTGGCCTGCTCGTTCATACCATTCAGCAGCCCGTTGATGAAGTTGGATTATCTTGCCTGGCTTTTTTTCTATAAGTTTATTCTGAAGAAAATTCGCCAGTAATGGGTGATACCGGTAACCCATTTTGGCTGGCTGCAAAATTTGGTCGCGCACCAATGCCGCCATAATTTGTGCGGATTCCACCTGCTTGGTAATTGCTGCACAAAGATCGGGAGTAAGCTGGTTCAAAATACACGTGCTTAATAAAAAATCCTTTTTGGATTGGGCCAAAGGAGCATAAATCTCATCTTCCAGGAAACTATATACCGTTGGATAGGAACCGCTGAACTTCCTCAGCAGGGTATCGAACTGCGGAGTTCCCGAAAGAGCTTCGCTGATCAGATGGATCATGGCAATCCACCCTTCACTAAGTTGGTAGATTGTATGGATATGTTCTGATAGCAAATTCGGTTGAGATTGGATGGAAAGAAAAGCCTGGGTCTCCTCAAGGGTTAGTGCAAGCTGATCTGAAAACAATTCGACCAGTTCACCACGTAAACGAAATTTTGATAATGGAAAAGGCAAAGGCTTACGAGTACAGATAAATAAATGAACATTTTGCGGTATCTTTTGAATTAAAGTTAAAACAGCCTCATGGATGGATTTCGACTGCACAAGCTGATAATCATCGAAAACAAGACATATTTCTCGCTCTACCTGGGCAAAAACACGTCCTGGATCTTGAAAAAGCTCATCTTGCAGGTCAACATCCCATCCGACCTGCTGTAATTTTTGGATTAATTGAGATAAAAAAACCGGCAGGGAATTATCTTCTTCATGGATTGTCATCCAGATAACCGGCATACCTGCCGTTTGCATTACCTTTTGTAGAATTGTAGTTTTTCCATATCCAGCAGGCGCGCAAAGAACTGTCAACCGGGATTGCAAACCTGATTGCACTTTATTAATTATTCTTGGAAAATAGAAATTTTCGAAATTTCTCATCATAACAGGTACCAAAGATTATACCGGATGGAGTGATTGGATAGAGGAAAATATCTCTAGTATTTGTACAAACCTTTCAAAAAAAACACCTTGAACCCAAACCTATTGATTGGTTATGATTAATCAATATGATGGAGATTTGGGAGGACAAATGAAGATTACTGTTTTAGGCGCAGGAAATATTGGCCGGACACTGGGAAAGAAATGGCTGCAGGCCGGCCACGAGATAATCTTTGGCGTGCGTGATCCAAACAGCCCAAAAACGTTGGCTGCGCTGGAGGATATTGGTCCGCTGGCCAGGACCGCTGACATTGACTCGGCTTTAGATTTTGGTGAAATTATCTTGTTTTCAGTACCCTGGGCTGCTGTTGCAGAGATTGCCGCACAATTTGCAGGGAAGTTAAATGGAAAAATATTAATCGACGCAACCAACAATTTTGCAGGACCGGTTTACAGCAATCTGGAAGGGCTGCAAAAAGCGGCACCGCAAGCCAGTGTTTTCCGCGCGTTTAATACGATGGGGTGGGAAATTTTTGCCAGCCCAATTCTGGACGGCCAGCAGGTTGATTTGTTCTTCTGCGGACCGGCTTCTGCGAAAGTTCAGGTTGAGGGTTTAGCGCAAGCAGTTGGCGTCCGGCCTGTCTGGGTTGGTGAGAATGACCGGGCTGCAATTGTTGATCACCTGGGATTGTTATGGGTGACCCTGGCTTTTCAACGCGGCCTTGGCCGGAACCTCGCCTTGAAAATGTTGGGAAAATAACCAGGGATATCCATCGCATCCCCCGGTAAAGCGGGGGATGCGATGAAGTGATCGGTTATGGCCGCCAGGCAGGCATACTGCCATCGGCTATGACGTTGATACTGCCATCCAGGTACAAGAGGATAATTTGCTGCTGCTCATACGGGCCGGCCGAAAAGACCAACGCGGAACCATCGGATGTCCAGGCCAGGTTGAGCGGCTGTTCAAACTCGCCCAGTTCAGTGGGTTCATTCGTTTCCTCAAGCGGTTGGACAAAGATTTTGTATTTCTCCTGATCCGCCTGCATTTCCGCGCCGATTTTTGCCATGTATGCCACCTGGTTCCCCTTGGGGGATATTACCGGGTAAATGGCAAATCCTTCACCATAATGGGGAGATATCCGCAGGCTGCCGGCAGCATCCCAATTGGCAATCCAGATCCGCTCCATGCCGGAAGGAGTATAGGTGAGGGTATCAAAAACAATCCGGTGATCGGGCGTCCAGGCAATATTCCCTGGCTGGCCTTCCCAGATCAGTGTTTGACCGGTGTTGAAGTCGTACAATCCAAACTTACCGCGCCCCTCCATCAAAAACACTTCTTCGAAGCTGAGAAAACGGCCGTCCTTCGACCACTCCGGACGCACCAGGGTTAATCCATTGGTTGGTTTTACCAGTTCAACGGGTTCGCCGCCATCCACATCCACGCCCCAAATGCCTTTGGCCAGGGTCGCATCGACCTGCCCACGGGCGGTAAAATAACCCGGATCAATCGGCAGCGCATACGCCAGAAGATGGGTGCCGGGTTTCCAATCGATACCCAGGGTTTGTTGACCGGGCAGCAGGGTGCGCGTCTGGCCTGTCTCGGTGTCATGCACTTGCAAATCATAACTCATCTCCAACCCGGAAGAGACCGGTTTGCCGTATGTGCGCAGAAAAGCGAGGTACCGCCCATCCGATGACCAGCTTAAATCGCTGTACTGTACCAGGTCGCCGCTGCCGCCGCGAAACGGATTGCTGGCATCGGTGGTAATATTTTGCGCAATACCGCTGGCGGTACGCTTGGTCAAAATATTCCCATCCCAGCCCAGGTAAGCCAGTGACATAAATTTTTCATTCGGCGCACCGGGTTGGTCCAGCGGAGGGGTAACCGTTAAAACCGGCAGCGGCGTGATTTCAGTGGGAGAATCACTGCTCGCTTCAAGGGGAACCGCTGCCGTTGGCGGTTCTGCTTGAGAAGCTAACTGAGCCAGGTTGCAGCCGGATAAAATAATAGCAGACAACATAAAAACAAACAATAAACGAGACATATTTGCTCTCCTAAGGCGAATTTAGATCAATAAAATACAAGACGACAATAGGAGAGATTTTGTTCCCGAAGATTCAACATCCGTGGCAAGTTGGGTTATCAGAGACAAACCCAAACCAGTAAGGTTGGATTTTCCAGTTTGTCTCGGCATTTCTTGCGGATTTATTTGATTTTCTTCCATTCACCTGTTTCTGCATTTATCTTCAGCCTAAAATATTCATTATCATAGCTAGCAAATCCATTGTATCTTATGTACCACACTTCTTCGTTCTTTTCATCCCTTAGCATAGCTCTAATGCCGCAGTTATTATCTACCTCCTTGCGAAATTGCGCGCCGCCGTTGTTTTCGGCAATCTGGAGGGCAGCCTCAACAGGAATGGTTATGGATGCCAAATTAATCTCCGGCCATTTTTCAATTTCCGGGTGATACTCTCCCTCAAGTAATTCCGCAAAATTATCATTTGCTCCATTGTATAGATGTCTTACTATTCGGATAGTCGTATTATCGTCTTGCTCTGTCTTAAAAAAGTCGAAACCCGCACCTTGGGGTCCATAAGCTATTTCGCTGCATCGAAGAGCGAAATGGATTTCATTTAACTTCCAATCGTCTATATTATCCTGAAAGCTGACACGGTAGAATGCTTCAAGGATGGTAATATAGTCGCTCTGACTCCACCGAACAGGATCTGTTGATGGTTAGCTGGCCGCACGCAGCGAGGCAGACCAGGCAAAAGCTAAACAGGCACAACAATTTGAGCTTCAGGCCAGGGTTCTTCATAGTCTGGATTACCCCCTTTGGAAATACTATAGCACAAAATGAGAGAAGAATGCACCTGTGAGGTCTTGCAGACCTCACAGGTTTTATTTAAAGTTAATTACTATTTTAATATTACTTGTGTAATTATATATTACAAACAACAATACACAAACTAACATTTATTTGCTGCCTAAACCTGATATCTATTTCGCGCCTCACCAAACAGCCATCAAAACACAAACCAGAAACAGGGGATTATTATCCAAGACAAAAAAAATAGTTTTATCAATATCTGAAAACTGTTTACAGATAAATAGCTGAAAGCTGTTCGCTGATGGCAATCAACGGCACGCCACATATTGACAAATATTAAATTATTGCTAAAATAATTATATATATTGGTTCTGATTATTTATAGTAATCAGAAATTATCAATAGAAATAAGGAACTTCGCTACAATGCCCACCAAAGAGACCTCTTCCGCCATTACCATTCCCGAACCGCTGCGCCAGCTCGGCCAGGCTGCCAACCAGGCTGCCGCTGCGCACCGCTTCTCCGATTACCGCTCGCGCAAAGCCGACCAGACCCTGCGCCGCCAGGATGCAGACCTGCGTTTGCTGGGCGAATTTCTGGAGATTGCCGGGGTGCGTCACGGCGATCTTGCGCAAGACCCGCAGGCCTGGCGCGGTATGTCCTGGGGTTTGGTTGAGGCGTTTGTCAAATGGCAGCTTAAAGAAGGTTACGCGGTCGCTTCCATCAACGTGCGCCTTTCAACGGTAAAAACGTATGCGAAACTGGCTTTCCAGGCCGGGACGCTGGCCCCGGAAGAATACGCACTGATCCGCACGGTTACCGGCTATGCGCACCGCGAGGCCGCCCGCATTGACCAGCGCCGCCCGGTCACCCGTGTTGGACTGAAAAAAGAAGCGCCCGTCTTGCTGACCAGCGAGCAAGCCGCTGTGCTCAAACATCCGGTGGATGATACTCCCCAGGCCCGCCGCGATGCGCTGCTGATGTGCCTGCTGCTCGATCACGGTCTGCGCGCCGGTGAAGTGATTGGGCTGAAAGCCGAAGGATTGGATTTACAGCGCGGTTTGCTGCGCTTCTTTCGCCCCAAGGTACACAAGGAACAGACGCACCGCCTCAGTCCAGCCACCTTGCGGGCAGCGCGCGCCTGCCGCGCTCAAGGTGAGCTGTTCGCAAGCGGCCCCCTGCTCCGCCGCAGTTTGAAAGGCGGCAAGCTGAGCAAAGCCGGGCTGACCACCCGCGCCATAACGCAGCGCGTCAATGAGCTTGGCCGCCGCCTGGGTATCTACGAACTCTCGGCGCACGACTGCCGCCACTATTGGGCGACCAACGCCGCCCGCGCTGGCACTGATCCGTTTGCCTTGCAGCAGGCCGGCGGCTGGTCTTCACTGGCCATGCCGCGCCGCTATGTGGAAGATAACGAGATCGCCAATGAAGGGGTCCGGACGGGAGATAGGGGCGAGTAGCGAGTGGTGGAGAGTGGATAGTGGCTAGTAACCAGGAAGATTCCTCTTTGTCTCTACTGCAAAAACCAGTCGATGAATTGGCGAAGCCAGGCGCTGAGCTTTTCTGCCAGGGTCCGTGACTCCGACCCCTCCCCTGCCCCACCGGTAACTGGCACAATCAGGGATTGCGCATTACCGGAAGGCGGGATGTAATCGACCAGAATTTGCGGCCCGGATTTGCTGTTTTCACGGCTGGCAATGCGCATTTCCCGCGAGACATTCGGATCAGGATACAGCGCCACCCCAAAATTGGTTTCCGGATAGTCCACCCAGTTCTGTACCAGGCCGGCGTTGACCCCAATTCCAGCCGAACAACCCTGGTCACCCACCAGGTAGGTACCGATTAAAGTACTCGTATCCACACTGGGGGCGTTTCTGGAATTGACGGTCATTTCTTCCCAGGCAGAAGTGATCGGATACAGCGAAACAAGATAGCCCTGTGAATCACCTGAATCATTGTAAATATAGATCGCCGCTCCGGTGATTTGACTGCCTGCCGGAATTTCACTCAAATCAAAATGCACCAGACCCCATTTGCGGCCGTTCTGGAGCTTGATTTGAGGATTATCGCCGTAATTACTGGCCGCTCCACTGCGATCTACATAAGAATCGGCATCCGCTTTGATTCCGATGGAAGGAGGCGGAACACAGATAATCGGCGTGCTGGAAGCGGTTGGAACCAGTGTTTCGGTCGGTGTAAGGGTGGGTTCAGGCGTCAGGGTAGCTGTCGGTGGTTCTGTTGGAGTATAAGTCAATGTGAGTGTGGGAGTCGAAGTCACCGTGGCAGTTTCCGTTGGGGTTGGAGATGGGGTGATTGTGGCAGTTAGCGTGAATGTCGGCGAGAGTGTTTGAGATGGTGTTGCGGTCGCGGTCGGGGTCTGAGTCAGTGTCGCCGTAGGGGTAACTGTCACGGTAGGTGTCGGAGACGGCGTACTCGTCAGTGTTGGGGTATTCGTTGCAGTAGGGGTCTGGGTCAGCGTTGCTGTAAATGTAACTGTCACCGTTGGTGTTGGGGACGGTGTGCTCGTCAGTGTTGGGGTATTCGTTGCAGTAGGGGTCTGGGTCAGCGTTGCTGTAAATGTAACTGTCACCGTTGGCGTTGGGGACGGTGTGTTCGTCAACGTTGGTGTATCCGTTGCAGTCGCGGTCTGGGTCAGTGTCGCTGTGGATGTAGCCGTAACGGTTGGCGTTGGGGACGGTGTGTTCGTCAACGTTGGTGTATCCGTTGCAGTTGCGGTCTGAGTCAGCGTCACCGTTGGCGTTGGGGACGGCGTGCTCGTCAGTGTCGGGGTATCGGTTGCAGTCGCGGTCTGAGTCAGTGTCGCTGTGGATGTAGCCGTAACGGTTGGCGTTGGGGACGGTGTACTGGTCAGCGTTGGGGTATCCGTTGCAGTCGCTGTCAGTGTCGCCGTAGGGGTAACCGTCACGGTTGGTGTCGGAGACGGCGTACTGGTCAGTGTCGCCGTAGAGGTATCCGTTGCAGTCGCGGTCTGAGTCAATGTTGGCGTTGGGGACGGTGTACTGGTCAGCGTTGGGGTATCGGTTGCAGTCGCGGTCTGGGTCAGCGTCACAGTTGGCGTTGGGGACGGCGTGCTCGTCAGTGTTGGGGTATCGGTTGCGGTTGCGGTCTGGGTCAGCGTCGGGGTATCCGTAGCAGTCGCGGTCTGAGTCAGCGTTGCGGTGGGTGTATCCGTTGCAGTCGCTGTAGCGGTTTGGGTTTGGGGCGGCTGATGGGTTACGGTCATGGTTGGTGAGGTTGTAACTGTCCGGGTTGGCTGCGAAGTCGCGGTTTGGGTTTCTGTGAGCGTGGCAGTCGCAGTTGCTGAAGCTGTATGCGTGATTGTCACAGTTGGGCTGGTCGTGACGGTCTGTGTTGCAGTCAGTTTGGCTGTGGCAGTTACCGATGGATTCGGCGGAGTAGCGGTCCGGACAGCCGGCCGCGGCGTGGCTGAACTGGCCAATTCCGGGGTGCCAGTTACCGGGATCAAAATGGTTTCTGTGGGAGTGGTTGTCTGCGTCTGCCCGCTGCCAATCGTAGGTTTACCTGCGGTACCGCGAGGGGTGAGCTCCGGTTGAGACCCGGTCGCGGTCGGAATTGGGTTATCTAATCCAGCTATGGCGGTAGCTGCCCGTTCGGCGGCTTCAGAGGGTGATTGAGCATCCTGCTGGATTAAATCAGCCACAATCTCTACATTAATCGGTAGAACGGATAATTTTTCCAGGTCAGGACGGTAGTTGGCCGTTTCTGCGGCTTCAACCGCCACATCCAGGAGGGTGATTTCCGGGACATTTGTCACCATCTGGCGGACAGAAAGAACCAACACGGTTATAAACAAAGTCCCCACCAGCAGCATGGATCCAATCCACCCCACCGGGATGGGTGGCAATTGGATTGGTTTCTGCCGGGGAGACTTGATTTGCATGGGGTTTCAGGTTTACACAACAGCAGCTGCGCGGCGTGTAATATATCGCGGCTCAGGCTCCTGCATCATTTCGACAAAACACTGTACGACTTGCGGATCAAACAAAATACCGGAATAACTGCGAATATATTCCATTACTTTCTGCGGTTTTTGTCCGCGATGATATGGGCGGTCATTGGTCATCGCATCCCAAACGTCCACCACCGCAAAAATCCTGGCGGCCAGAGGAATACCTTCCCCTGCCAGCCCAAAAGGATAGCCGCTGCCGTCCCAACGTTCGTGATGGTAGTAGGGAATATCCAATGCCGGACGTAAAAATTCAATCGGGTACAGGGTTTCATAAGCGTACTGCGGATGCAGCCGCATCACCTCCCACTCATCCTCATCTAACCCGCCATTTTTCTTAAGGATGCTGTCGGGAATGGCCAGTTTGCCAATATCATGCAAAGCTGCCCCGCGCCGGATATGGATTAATTCCTCATCAGCCAGCCCCAACTTGCGCGAAAGGTGCAGAGTCAGGTCCATCACCCGCTGGGTATGCCCCTGGGTAATCTGGTCGCGTTGATCCAGCATTTTGCCCCAACCAATGATCGTATCATCGTAGGCCTGAACCAGGTCTTTACGAGTTTGGTTCAGATTTGAGACCATTTGATTGAAATTTTCCGTCAAAAAGGCAATCTCATCATTTCCCTGAGGCTGCACCTGCACTTCCAGATCACCTTCCGCGACCTTTGAAGACGCCTGGACCAATCCCATCAGCGGCAGGGTGATCCAGTTTGCCACCATCACCCCCACAGTTACCACTAATAAAATCAAAGCCATGACAATCGAAGCAATTTGCATACGCGTCACGGTACTGGTGGTCACCCAAAAATTTTTCGGCAGTGAAATGCCCATTAATCCCAGGTCCACATCACCGCGGGCGCGCCACGGAATGATCAATTCTGCGTAATTAATTTCAAACATAGAATAACTGCGCGCATTTTCTAACCCGCGCTCGAAGGCAGCCGGCGTCAGGCGAGTATTAATTTGAGCTGCCAGCAGACCATTGATCGGCTGGGGGGTAGAAATTGTGGAGGCAACCGGTGTGCCGCTGGAATTATAAAGAGTGACCTGCGCCAAAGACTCACTGCGCAGTTGGGCGGCCATCGTTTCCAGCGATTTCCCCACCAGCACAACCCCGCTGCAAGAGCCATCTGGTAAAACAACCGGGCCAGAAACATAAAAAATTCCCCTATTTCCACTGCCAATCAATCCGGCAAACTTATCACCATTCTGATCCTGCTGGCAGCTCAACGCCTGACGCACAAAATCGTACCCAAGCAGCCGTTCTCCACCGCCGGTAGAAAAGGCGTAATCCTCCAATTTTCCACCGGCTGTATGGTGGATGCTCAAAACCAAATTTCCAGCCGAATCAAGAAATAAAACATGCTCTTCCTGCTGGCCAGCCACAATCCCATAAGCCAGCTCTTGAATTCCATCGGCATCCCCGACCTGAAGTGCTTCCGGTAATCCTTGAGTATAGGTCAACAGGCGCAGTGATTTTAACAGCCGGTTTTCCTCACGCACCATCCATTCGGATGATAATTTGCCAGCCTCAATTAATTGGTTGGAGAACCGTTCTTGAGTCGTATCAAAGACAATCCTCACCACAAGGTATGCTGCACCAGTCAATACTGCCAAAGCCAACACCAGGTAAGGAAAAGTAATTTTCACCCGAATGGGTACCTTTACCACCCCGGACCCTGCTGACCCGCTTTTCAATTTTTGCGCAGGCTGTGAAGAAAGGGTTTGATCCATACATTTGCAGCCTTTTCCCCCTGATATACTAGGGAACGATGACAGAACCAGAAGATATGCTAGTCCTTAGGTTGCAAATTTCATACCTGTTTTATCTTAAATTGAGGAGAGCAATAATTGACAAAATAAAACCGGGCAGGTCAGACAACCTACCCGGTTGAAATTGCAGAAAAATTTTATCAGCAGTTTATGCTGTCTTTTCTTCAACTTTCCTGGCACGTATTTGCCTTTTGAAGAAATAATCAAGCAGTACAGCCAAAATAAATACCGTCCCCTTAATGACCTGTTGGTTATACGAGGGTACTTCTAATAAATTTAAACCATTCGACAGAACCCCAATAATGAATGCACCAGCGATCGTTCCCCCAATGCCACCAACCCCGCCAGCAAGACTAGCGCCGCCTAAAACTGCCGCCGCAATTGCATCCAATTCCAAACCAACGCCGCTGTTTGGTTGAGCAGACCAAAGACGCGCCGTCAGGATAACTCCAGCAATCGCAGCTGTAAACCCGGAAAATGCGTAAACCCCCAATTTGATCTTTTTAGACGGGACAGAAGCTAACCGGGCAGTTTCCTCACCCCCGCCAATCGCGTATATATAATTTCCAAAAGCAGTTTGTTTCAACAATACCGCAGCAATGATGGCTACCGCCAGTAACACCAACACCGGTACAGGAATTCCAGCCACATTACTTGCCCAGAAGGTGAAAAATTTATCCAATCCAGAAATTGGTTTTCCATCGGTATAAACCAGCGTTAACCCGCGAGCCACAGCCATCATCGCCAGGGTAGATACAAATGGTGGAATCCGCCCATACACAATCATCACACCGCTAATCAAACCTAAACCAGCGCCAGCAGCCAGCCCGATCAAAATGCCAGGATATGTACCCAGTCCATTACGAGTCGCTAAACCAGCTGCCAGTGCTCCGCTGAAAGCAGCAACGGACCCGACTGAAAGGTCAATTCCACCCGTGATAATCGTATAGGTCATTCCGATTGCAACAATCGCAATAATTGAAGTTTGCAGTGCCACCGTCAGCAAATTACTAACTGTCAGGAACTGGCTATTTAAGATCGTCAGCAGCAGCACGATCAGCAGCAAAATCACATAACTGCCGCCGCCGCGAAGAATCTGATTCAACCGGTTAAGAAAAGTTGAGTTATTATTCATTACGCCGCCTGTTCCCTTGCCGCCAACTGCCCGGTGGCAGCTTGCATAATCTTATCCTGGGTGGCCTCGGCTCGGCTGAACTCTGCCATCACCTGGCCTTCGCGCATAACCAATATCCGGTCGGAAACGCCCAAAATTTCCGGCAATTCCGAAGAAATCATTAATATCGCAACACCCTTACTGGCTAATTCACCCATCAATGCATAAATCTCCGCTTTTGCACCTACATCAACGCCGCGAGTCGGTTCATCTAATATCAGCACCTTTGGATTTAAAGCCAACCAACGAGCAATAATTACCTTTTGTTGGTTGCCGCCAGACAGATTGCGTACCCGCTGCTGCAAGCTGGGTGTGCGTACTTTCAAAAATTCAACCACTTGCTGTGCCCACTCATTGACCTTTCGATACTGGACAAAACCCAGAACGGAGAGGCTCTTCAGCAGACCAACGGCCGCATTACTGCGCACGCTCTGCCCGAGGAAAAGTCCCTCATTTTTTCGGTCTTCTGTAACTAACCCAATTCCAATCCGAATGGCATCTTGGGGAGATCTCAATTGCACTTCTTTACCATTCAAAAAGATTTGTCCACCATCCAGGCGGTCTGCCCCAAACAACACTCGCGCCAGGTTTGTTCGACCTGCACCAACCAGGCCGGAAAGCCCCACAATCTCGCCTGCATGCAAAGTCAGACTGGCATCTTTTAGCATTATTCCTGATTTAAGGTGGCGGGCTTCCAAAACCAAATTGCCACGCTGCACATCCACCTTAGGAAAGAAATCATTCAATTCACGCCCTACCATCTGACGGACAACTTCGGCCGGGGTAATTTCATTTTTTCTGGCCACATGGACCAATTGTCCATCACGCATGATCGCTATCCGATCAGATAGTTCAAAAACTTCTTCCATCCGGTGAGAAATATAAATTAATGTCACGCCTTGATCGCGCAAAGAGCGCATCAATTTGAAAAGCACAGCAGCTTCTTTATCAGTAATTGCACTGGTTGGCTCATCCAATGCAATTAAGCGAGCATTGTAGGAAAGAGCTTTTGCAATTTCCACCATTTGCCGCTCTGCAATCGAAAGATCGCTGATTTGCGCCCGCACTGGTATCTGGATACCCAACGAATCCATTTCCCGTTGTGCATCTGAATACAATTTCTTCCAATCGATCAGCGCGCTGATTTTCAACCGAGGCTCACGACCCAGGAATATATTTTGGCCTACAGTCATTTGCGGTATCAGCGCTAATTCTTGGTGAATCATCGTAATGCCAAGCTCTAACGCCCGTCGTGGTGAATCAATACTTACGGGTTCACCATCTAAATAAATCTGGCCAGAATCCGCTGGAAAAATCCCATTAACGACATTCATCAAAGTGGATTTTCCTGCACCGTTCTCCCCTACCAGCGAGAGGATCTCGCCAGGGTAAGCTTCAAGGCTAACGTCCTGAACGGCGCGTACCCCAGGAAAGGTTTTGACTATATGTTCCAGTTTTAGACGGTAAGTTGGTGTTGGCATGGCACTCCCAAAAATTGAGTCTCCGGAAATCGTACTCCGGTCTCCGGAGACTCAATATCTAAAAACAATTTACTTCGTTACCAGCGACAGGTCAACCGGAATGCTGGCTTCAACTTTTTCACCACCAAGGAATTTGATGGCAGCTTCAACTGCCAGTTTGCCCATCAGGTCAGGCTGTTGGGCCACAGTAGCGGCCAGCTTGCCATTTTTGACGGCAGCCACGGCATCATCCACAGCATCGAAACCAACAAAGACGATTCCTTCACGTTTGGCAGCTTCTGCCGCCTGGATTGCGCCCAGGATCATTTCGTCATTGTGAGCGAATACCGCAGCGATTTCAGGCTGTGCCTGCAGAATGTTCTCGAAAACGCTCAAACCTTCATCACGATTGAAGTTCGCGGTTTGCTGAGCAACGATCTTGGCATCCTTGCAGGAAGCGGCCATATAATCATTGAATCCCTGGCCGCGGTCACGTGCCGCTGACGAACCCGCAATTCCCTGCAGTTCCACCACGTTCCCCTTGCCACCAATCGCGTTGCAAAGGAATTCAGCAGCCATCTTGCCGCCCGCCACATTGTCGGATGCGACATGGCTGACAACAGTTCCACCGTTCGCGCCGCGATCCACTGTGAAGACCGGAATACCTGCTTCGTTGGCCTTCTGGATTGAAGGCACGACTGCATCCGAGTCGGTCGGGTTGATCAATAGTGCATTCACTTTCTTATTGATCAAGTCTTCGATTCCGGCGGTCATCTTGGCGGAATCGTCCTGGGCATCCACTACAATCAACTTCGCTCCAGCAGCATCCGCAGCTGCTTGCGCACCATCCCGCAAGGTCACAAAGAACGGGTTATTCAGGGTGGACAGTACCAATCCCAGGGTAACTTCCCCTTCCCCAGCAGCGGGGGCAGGAGTTTCAGTAGCTTTTGGAGCACAGGCGCTCAAAAGCATCATCGCAACCAACAAAACGTTCAAAACCAACACAAGGCGTTTCATTACTCCTCCAAATATTTAGGAAATTTGTTGAACCAGAAACAGTTTGATCGAACGAACAGTTGGACAATATTTTTGATAAATGGACAGCTCCTTTCTCAACCTCATTTTGAGGATCGATTGATCGCTTTGTAAAATAGGAGCGCAGCGGCAATCACTACACCTTTAACTACCTGCTCCCATAGCGATGAGACATTCATTAGATTCAAACCATTATTGAGGGTTTCCAACAGTAAGGCACCCAATAACGTTCCAATCAGGGTACCTTCTCCGCCCGCAAAACTGGTTCCGCCCACTACAACTGCCGCAATCGCGTTGAATTCATAACCAACACCAATGACAGGTTGGGCTGAATCTAAACGAGCAATCAAAACCAATCCAGCTAAAGCAGCACACAACCCAGCTATGGCATAGACCAGAATCACGATCCGGTCTGTACCAATGCCGGCCAACCGTGCAGCCGTTGGATTATCCCCAATCATATAAATGTATTCACCGGTACGGGTTCGGGTAAGCAAAATATACGCCAATACAAAAGTAATTACAGCCACCACAATAGGCATTGGGATTGGTCCTAACGAACCAGCGCCAATGAACCGAAAACTTTCTGGCAAACTGGTCACCGGTTTGCCCTGGGTGTACATTAAGGTCAGGCCGCGTCCCACTGTCAAAGTCCCGAGAGTGGCGATAAAAGGTGGGATGCGCCACTTTGTAATCATGACCCCATTCAGCACACCGACCCCAGCGCCAATACTTAACGATGCCAATACAGCTAAGAAAATGGGTGTGCCTTGCTTCATAAGGTCTGCCCCAATAACCGCCGAAAGTGCCAACACAGAACCAACACTCAGGTCAATGCCTCCAGTTAATATCACCAGGGTCATCCCCACTGAGACGATCCCGTTGATGGAGGCCTGGCGCATCACATTGACCAGATTGTTTACCTGTAAAAAGCGGTCAGAAAGCAGTGATAGCACCAGGCCTAACACCAAGAAAACCAGCAGCAGTCCAAAACGCTGCAGGAAAGCACGTTGGCCAAATCCCTTCGGAGAAGTGGGCAGACTGGTAGAAGTCATGGACTACGTCTCACTTTCTTTAGAAAGCAACCCCAGAAACCAGAATTACATTGGCGTACGGTTTGCATTCGCCGGTACGCACCACCGCACGAGCATCTGCGGAGAGGCGTTTAAGTTCTTCATGCGAGACAAAATCAACCTTCACACCGGGCAGTAAGGTACGTACATCCGCCTCAAATTGAGGATTAATCGTCTGAGTTTCTTTCGCCAGGATAACCCGTTCCACTTGCAATTCGGATAACACTGCTTGAAGGGTCTCGACAGCTCCTGGGACTCCGCGAACCAATGCCAGGTCAATTCGTTCAGTCGATTCCGGGATCGGTAAACCCGCATCACCAATCACCAGCATATCGGTGTGACCCATCGTGGAAACAATGTAAGAAATCTCTGAATTTAATAATGTAGATTTTTTCATGAGCGATGCTCCTTTAAGAATTGTTCGACTT
>JAJUJY010000270.1 GCA_029265085.1 Chloroflexota bacterium | reverse complement strand
AGGTGTTGGATTTGGGTGATGCCGGATGGAAGGTGCACACTGGGGAATTGAGGAGTGCCAATCGGAAAATCAAACTGACAGGATAGCGATATCCTCTGTGTGTTTATAATCGCCTCGGGCAAATCTTGAAAACGGTCGATCATCACTTTTTCAGGAAGAAAGAGAACGTCTCTTTCATCACTGGTTTTATCTAATGGAATTGATTGATTTAAGCGAATCGCATTTAATGTTGGCAGCAGCGATGTGTTATCTGGATGGATGACCCGAATTGATTGCGTTGCAACTAGTGGAAGCTGAAAGCGATTTGCGATATTTAATAAAATTGGTTCATAGAAAAGCTTCTGCGATAGTGGGCGTTGAATTTCTACAAACAAACTACCCCTGAATATTTCGTGTAGCGACCGCATTGTGGACGCTGCCATTTCCGGTTGATCATGTAGAAGCAATTGATCTATTGGTCCAGTTTGTCCACCGGATAAACAAATTAAATCTTTGGAAAATTCAATCAGCTGATCCATCCCTACTCCCTTGCGTTCATCACATTGGATCAGACTGGACAGGTGACATAGATTTGACCATCCTGTTGGACTACAGGCTAATACTATAATCGTTCCTGTCGAATGGTTGGATTTTGTGTCAAAGAGGTTTACATCAATCGCAAGCCCTAAAATTGGTAGGATATTTGATTCTTTACAGGCTAAATAAAATTCGACGACCCCGGTTAATAAATGATGATCGGTGAGGGCAAGGGATGAAAAATTGAAACTATGAGCGGCCGTCACCAGTTCTTTGGGAGATGGCAATGCTTCGAGCAATGAATAATTGGAGTGCACATGCAAATGAGTGAACATAGTGTCTCTTTGTGATAATCCTGGCCACTTTGATTTTAACGCAAACATCCGGATATGTTATACTTAAGGTTAATCTTATAAATTCCATCTATTTATGTGATATTGTCCCTCCCCCCATTTGATGAGGCAAAAATGAAGAATATCAAGATCGACCACAGTAAGGAACCGATCCGTCTATTCAAATCCGATTTTATGGAATTTTTTACCCATATTCATCCAGCAGTAGTTATCGTGATCTGGCTGCCCGTATCGGTTTTTTTTCTGGCTGCTGGTATTCTGAATCCAACCCAGAATATTGGGATTAGCCTGATGATCGTTGGATTCTTGGGTGGTTTGTTTTTGTGGACATTTGCAGAGTATATGCTTCACCGTTTTTTGTTCCATTATGAAGCGAAAACGGAGCAAATGCAAAAAATATTTTTTTTATTCCATGGCGTACATCATGCTCAACCGCAATGCAAAACGCGGTTGGTCATGCCGCCAGTGGTTAGTATCCCGCTGGCTTTAATATTTTATGGTTTGTTTACCCTTATTTTCCAAACCTTGTTGAATGTTGGAATATTGGTTGGACCGGTTTTCTCTGGTTTTATTTTGGGATATCTTATTTATGATCTAACCCATTATGCCACCCATCATTTTCCGATGCGCTCAGGTTATTTTAAATTTATCAAGCGCTACCATATGCTGCATCACTACAAAACACCTGATAAACGGTTTGGAGTTTCATCGCCTTTATGGGATTTCGTATTTGCGACTCCTGGTGACAAGTCACAGGTTTAGCGCCGAGGGAACCAAGGAATAAAACCGCTGGTTCGTTCTATATATTCTTTATACCCTGGTTTGGTTTTGGTTAAGTTTTCTTCCAGTAATTTTGCTCCAGAAACTCGAACCAGCAGCCATGTCATTAAGATTGGGCTGAATACACTCCAATAACCAGTATAAGCAGCAGCTGCAAAATAATACCCCCACCAGATTACAGCCTCGCCGAAATAATTGGGATGGCGTGTATATTTCCATAGTCCCTGATCAAAAATTTTTCCATGATTTTGAGGATCACGTTTAAATTTTAATAACTGCCAATCTCCAATACTTTCAAACCAGAAACCAATCAACCAACTCAGCAATCCTAGAACGATCAAAAATTGATTGGTTGGGGATAAAGCGTAATAATGAATTACAGCTAAGGGAATGGCAACCAGCCAGTTTAGAAATGCTTGCAGGAAAAATACTTTGAAAAGGCTTACCCACCAATAGCGATTCCCTGAGTCATTTCGAAATTTTTGGTACCGAGCGTCTTCACCTTTACGCCAGTTGCGAATGAAAATATGGAGTGATAAGCGCAACCCATAAATCGAGACCAGGATATTGGCGATGAAAGAGATGGGTTGATGGGTTGTTCCTTCCAGAAAACTATAAAACCAGGCGAGGAAAAGAAAATTCATTCCCCAATAAATATCCACAATACTTGAATCTCGCAGTTTTAAGCTGATAAGCCACAATGCGAAAAAATTAAACAGGCTGCCTGCCAAACCAATCCCAATCAAATGAATAAAAGATATTGTTTCCATGATCTTATTTTGCTTAATAATCTATTGAAATGCAACTCTACATCAAAAAAATCGTATAAGGATATAGAGAAAAAGATATAAAGAAATTCAACACGGAATATTGTGACGAAAGGGAGTAACCAAATTTTCTATGAACGAGTTTTTGAACAAATACTTTGGGGTTGTGATTAAAGGACAGACTTATCTGAACTTACTCTATTTATTGCTGGCCTTCCCTCTGGGGGTCTTCTACTTTGTTTACCTTGTGACAGGGATCTCGGTAGGGATTGGTTTGTCAATCTTGTGGATTGGATTGCTGATTTTGCTTTTAGTAATAGGCGGATGGTGGCTGTTAGCGGCGTTTGAACGTCAAATGGCTGTATTAATGTTGCGAAAGCAAATTCCACCGATGCTGCGGGATAAAGACCGTTCCGCCAATGGAATTTGGGCGAAATTCACGGCGTTTTTGGGGAATCCAGTTACCTGGAAAAGCCTGCTTTACTTATTTGTGAAATTCCCGCTCGGGATCATATCCTTTGTAGTGGTGGTTACCTTTGGTTCGATCATTATGGCCTTTATCGCTGCACCATTTTATTACAACTTCATTAATCCTGAAGTCTGGATAACCAGTTATACAATTTGGCGGATTGACACCTTGTGGGAGGCGATTATCGCTTGTTTGGCTGGCATTCTGTTGTTGCCGGCTGCACTGCATGCTTTCAATGGGATCGCCTGGGTTTCAGGTGAATTTGCCCGCGTGATGCTGGGAAATACACAGCAACCGGCGGTGAATTTACAACCCGCTGAGGCTGTTGTTCCAGCCCCTGAACCTATAAGTGTTAAAACAGCCGAGATGAGTGAATCACAAGTTGGTGAAAAGGTCGATCAACCCGGTTCTGCTACGGAATAAACAGCTAACATATTAACAAAAAAACGAACAGCCCATGAAAAAGGCTGTTCGTTTTTTGTTTTCTTCAAAAATGCTGTTATTTCGATTGCGCCTGCTTTGCGACTGCCTCGGCAGCGGCTTTGATGGCTTCCTGGTCGCCTAAATAGCGGCGGGAAATTACATTGAGTTTATCATCCAACTTATATGCCAACGGCACGCCAGTCGGAATATTCAATTCAACAATTTCTTCGTCTGAAATGTTATCGAGATATTTCACCAATGCGCGCAAGCTGTTGCCGTGGGCAACCACCAGAATTTTTTCACCGGCTAACAAGCGCGGAACAATGCGTTCTTGCCAGTAAGGAAGAACCCGGTCCAGGGTGAGTTTTAAAGATTCGGTGGCTGGAAGTGCAGCCGAGTCAACATTGTTATAACGGCGGTCAAATCGCGGATGGCGAGGATCATCGTCTGCCAGCGGGGGTGGCGGGGTGGCATAGCTGCGCCGCCAGACCAAGACCTGTTCGCTGCCAAACTTTTTGGCGGTTTCCGCTTTGTTTAAGCCCTGCAAATCACCATAGTGCCGTTCATTCAATTGCCAGGCTCGTTCTACGGGAAGCCACATAGAGTCCATTTCGTCTAAAACAATCCACATGGTTCGGATTGCGCGTTTT